>JBGSME010000169.1:0-9351 GCA_041740335.1 Bryobacteraceae bacterium
AAAAACCATCTTTGGACATGCTCCTCTTTTACCATAGAGATGTGATCCCCTACCTGATCCTTTTTGCATTAACGGCGGCGCCGCTGGCGGCGGAGTTACCGCCGGAGGCGAGGCAGAGGCTGCTTCGCCGGATGGACGACACCGCGCCGCGGTATGGGGACATCTCCCAAAGGATCTGGGAATTCGCGGAAGTGGGCTATCGGGAGCACAAAAGCAGCGCCCTGCTGCAAGAAGAACTGAAGTCGGCCGGGTTCGCGGTACGCAGCGGTATCGGTGGCATGCCGACCGCTTTCGTAGCCGAATGGGGCAACGGCAAACCGGTGATCGGGCTGCTCGCCGAGTTCGACGCTTTGCCTGGCCTGTCGCAGGAAGCCATCCCCGAACGAAAGCCCCGCGCCGCCGCCGCCCCAATGAATGCAGGGCATGGCTGCGGTCACAACCTTTTTGGCACAGCCGTTGTCTTCGCGGCAATCGCGGCAAAGGATCAAATCACGGAGGCAGGAATCGCCGGAACAATCCGCGTCTACGGAACCCCGGCGGAGGAAGGCGGCGGCGGCAAGATCTATATGGCACGCGCCGGTGTCTTCACTGGCACCGGTGTCGCGCTAACCTGGCACCCAAGCGACGTGAATCAGGCCTCGCTCGATTCGAGCCTCGCCAACATCACGGCGAAGTTCAACTTTCATGGAACGGCTTCGCATGCCGCCGCCGCGCCCGAAAGCGGCCGCTCCTCGCTGGACGCCGTAATGTTGATGAACCATGCCGTCGAACTAATGCGCGAACACGTTCCGCGGGAAACACGCTTTCACTACATCATCACCAACGGCGGAGCAGCGCCGAACATCGTCCCCGATTTCGCGCAGACGTATTTCTATGCGCGGCACCCAAGAATGACGGCGCTCGATGGCATTTGGTCGAGGGTCCTGAAATGCGCGGACGCGGCCGCGCTGGCAACCGAGACAAAGGTGGATGTGGAGTTAATGAGTTCGGTCTGGGATGTTCTGCCGAACGATGCGCTGGCGGCGCTGCTCGATCGCAATTTACGGTTGGTGGGCGGCGTGAGTTACACGGAAGACGAGCGGGCTTTCGCCGGGAAACTCCGGTCAACGTTCGATCTCGCCGGTGCGCCGCAACTCGGCAGCGAGGCAACCATCCGCCCCTCGCGGGATTCGCGCGGCTTCGGGGGATCCACCGATGTCGGCGACATCAGTTGGCTGCTGCCCACGGCGCAGTTCACCGTGGCAGCCTACGTGCCAGGGACACCAGGGCACAGTTGGCAATCCACCGCTTGCGCCGGAAGCACCATCGGCCGCAAGGCAATGTTAGTCGCGGCAAAAACTTTGGCCCTTGCCACACTCGATATCGCAACCGATCCGCGCCAGGTGGAATTGGCGCAAGCAGCCTTCGAGAAACAGCGGGATGGGGTAGTTTACCGGTCGCGAGTGCCGGATGCGGCGAAGCCGCCTCTCGACTATCGCGGCAGGTAACCTGGCCGCCTTTGCTGTATCATGCAAGAGCCATGCAAAGACGGAGCTTTCTCGCCCTGACCGGGAGCTTGGGCGCACAAACAAAATCGCGCCCAAATGTTTTATTCATTACCGCCGACGACCTCGGCCTCCAGATGAGCAGCTATGGCGAAACGCTGATACGGACGCCGCATATGGACAAACTGGCGGGTTCCGGTGTGCGCTTCCGGACAGCGTATGTGGTGCAGGCATCCTGCAGTCCCTCCCGCAGCGGCATGTTCACCGGCCTGTATCCGCATGCAACGGGGCAATATGGGTTAGTAAATACCGGTCACAAGCTGCATAGTTATCTCTACAAAGCAACAATCCCATCGGTACTGAAACGGGCCGGATACCGGACGGGGATCATCGGCAAACTGCATGTTGCGCCGGAAGATACATTCCCGTTCGACGTCCGCGAGACCAATAGCGCGAACACGCGGAAGGTGCGGGAAGTAGCGGCGCGGGCTGCCGAGTTCTGGCAGGGCGGATCGGCGGATCCGTTCTTTTTGATGGTGAACTATTCCGATCCTCATGCCTTCCGGAAGGCCCCCGATTCGAGCGAATGGTACTTCCCGCCCCAAGTAGACGGGCTTCCCGCCAATCCGATTAAGCCCGGCGCAAAGACTCTGTTTCCCTTCCAACAGATCGATACCGACGGCCAGCGCGAGCGGACGGCGAATTACTACAACGCCATCAAACGGCTCGACGATGGCGTCGGAATGCTGATGGCGGAGTTAGAGAAGGCCGGGCACGCGCAGAATACCTTGGTTGTCTTCTGCGGGGACCATGGTCCGCCCTTCGCGCGAGGAAAAACCACCTGCTACGAGTCCGGATTGCGGATACCGTTTGTAGTCCGATGGCCAGGCGTCTCCAAGGTGGGCGTAAGTAACGCGATGGTTTCAACAGTCGATATCGCGCCCACAATTTATGACGCGGTAGGCGTCGATGCCCCGCTCGACTTGCATGGCCGCTCGCTCCGGCCCCTGGTGCGGAACCCCGGCGCACGCGGACGCCGGTATCTTGCCGGCGAGTTTCATATGCACGGCGCAAGACCGGTGTATCCTCGCCGCGCGATCCGCGACGAGCGGTATAAGTTGATCCACAATCTATTGGCCGGGAAGGCGAAGCCCTCGACGGGGATCGACGGCGATCATGCCTTCGAGTGGTCGCGCGAGCCTCGATATGACGGTACCGCGGTGCGGCGTGCGTTCGACACGTTCGCGGATCCGCCAGAGTTCGAGTTATACGATCTGCGCACCGATCCGGTCGAGTTCAACAATCTGGCAGGGAAGGCCGAGATGGCGAGTGTGGAACGCCGGATGCGCGAGGCACTGCATGAGTGGCGGCTGGAGACGAAGGATCCATGCCTGGACTCGAGCTTCATTCCGAGGCTGACCGCGCCGGGGCCATGATCGCCCCATTTCCGGGCACTTTTCCGAGCCGCGCGCGCAAGCAAGCGGAATCCTACCGCAACTGCGAAGCGCGGCGGGCAAAATCGAGGAGAAGCGAAGGGAACACGCCAAGAACAACAGTGGCGAGCGTGGCGCTCCAAACCGCAAGGCGGGTGCCGGCGGGCAGCGGAGTTAGCGAGTTGGTAGCTTCGCCGGGTTCGTGGAAATACATCACAACCAGAATCCGAAGATAGTAGTAGGCCGCCACCGCGCTATTCAGCAGGCCAAGGATTGTAAGCCAGATCAGGTTGGCGTCGAGAGCCGCGCGGAAGATGTAGAACTTACCGAAGAAGCCCGCCGTAAGTGGGACGCCGATGAGAGAAAGCAGAAAAATCGCAAACATGGCGGCCGTGGCTGGCTGCTTCTGGCTCAGCCCGGCGAAATCGTCCACCATCACGTAGCGCTCGCCCTGACGGACAAAGTGACTAATAATCGCGAATGCGCCGACGTTCATGAACGCATACGCGGCCAGATAGAACATCGCAGCCTCTGTGGCAATCTTGGAGTGCGCCGTAACCGCCACCATCACGTAGCCCGCGTGGGCAATCGAAGAGTAAGCCAGCACTCGCTTGATGTTGGTTTGCGTCAGCGCCGCGAAGTTACCGATCACCATCGTGGCCAGGGCGGACATCCAAACAACCGGTTCCCAGCGGTCGGCGATGCCGCCGAAGCCCGTCAGGTAGACGCGGAGGAAAACAGCGAAAGCCGCAGCCTTGGGAGCCGCGGACATGAACGCCGTCACCGGGGCCGGGGCCCCCTGGTATACATCCGGCGTCCAAGCTTGAAAAGGGGCCGCGGATACCTTAAATGCAAAGCCCACGAACATGAGAGCGGCCGCCGCGCCGATCATGATGGATGCATGGGAGGTGCTGGCATCGAGGATGGCCGCACGAATCACGTTGAGGTTAGTGGATCCGGTAAGTCCATAGATCCACGCGACGCCATAGAGGAGAAATGCGGTGGCGAAAGAACCGAGCAGGAAGTATTTAATAGCGGCTTCGTTGTTGCGCCTATCGTCGCGGAGATAAGCGACAAGAACATAGGTGGCGATCGACGAAATCTCAAGGCCGATAAAGACCATGATCAATTCGTTGGCC
Organism: Bryobacteraceae bacterium; assembly: GCA_041740335.1. Taxonomy (GTDB): domain Bacteria; phylum Acidobacteriota; class Terriglobia; order Bryobacterales; family Bryobacteraceae; genus DSOI01. Next base: position 4,057 of record JBGSME010000169.1, read on the forward strand.
GTGGCGAGAAGGCACTGGCCGGCAAGTGAGTAGAGCACCAGCGCGAAGTATTCGCCCGAGTCGGCGCCTTCGCGCTCGAGATAGCTCCCGGAGCACAGCACCGCGAGGAAGCCCACCGTGAGGACAAGCAATCGGAAAAAGGTTCCGAAACCATCGACAATGAGGAAGTTCTGAAAGGCCGGGCCGGGCATCGAACCCGCGTATAGGGTTCCGGCGAAGGCAAGCGCGATGGCCAGCAGAGCAACGGGGGCGGTGTTCTTGCGGTGTCCGTCGCCGGCCATCGCTTCAAGCAGCATGATAATGGTGCCGAAGACCACCAGGATGATCTCGGGCAGGATGCGTATGTATTCAACGGAGGTGGGGAACAGGAAGTTAGCGGGCATGCGCAAGCTCCGGACGGGCGGTCTTGACCTGGTATTCCACGCCGGCCTGCGATTGCTGCAGTATCTTTGCGTTGGCGGCGGAGATCGAGGGGAGGAAGGTCTGCGTGAGCGTTCCCATCCAAACCATTAGGATAACCAGCGGGGCGATTGCGAGTAATTCGCGGCCGTTGATTTCGGTAACGTGGTGGCGGACTTCGTCGGAGGCTTCTCCAAGGAAAGCCCGCTGGAACATCCAAAGCATGTAGCATGCCGAGAGAATCACGCCGAGAGCGGCTAACGCCACCCACGTCTTGCTGACCAGCGCGGCGCCTTGGAGGATAAGGAATTCGCCGATGAAGTTATTGAGCAGAGGCAGGCCGATCGAAGCGAGCGTCGTGATCATGAAGATCGTGGTAAGCCACGGCGCAACGCGCGCCACGCCGCCGTAAGAGCTGATCTCGAGCGAATGGTTGCGCTCGTAAAGATAGCCTACCAGCATAAAGAGCGCCCCGGTCGACACGCCGTGATTCAGCATCTGGTAGACAGCGCCGTCCAGCCCTTGCTGGTTGAAGGAGAAGGTTCCAAGAACCACGAAGCCCAAGTGACTTACCGACGAATACGCCACAAGCTTCTTCATGTTCGGCTGGACCATGGCGACCAATGCCCCCACGATGATGCCGACGATCGCCAGCGCGACAATCCAGTCCGCGCACTGATGAGCGGCGTTGCCGAACAGCGGCAGGCAGAACCGGACGATCCCGTAGGTTCCCATCTTGAGCATCACCGAGGCGAGCATGACAGAGCCGGCGGTGGGCGCTTCCACGTGGGCGTCCGGCAGCCATGTATGAAGCGGCCAAAGAGGAACCTTGATGGCAAAGGCGATAAAGAAGGCCAGGAACATCAGGATCTGCTCGGCGTTAGTGAGAGTAACCCGGCCCTGGGCGAGCAGCGCCTGAATCACGGTGTAGTCGAACGTACCGGTCTTCGTATAGAGGTAGATGATGGCGGCGAGCATGAGGACCGAGCCGGCCATGGTGTATAGGAAGAACTTGACCGTGGCGTAGATGCGCCGGTCGTGCCCCCAGATCCCGATCAGGAAGTACATGGGAACGAGAGTAACTTCCCAGAACACATAGAAGAGGAACAGATCAAGAGAAACAAAGACGCCGATCACGCCAAACTCCAGCAGCAGGAGGAAAGCGTAATATTCCTTGAGGCGGTTCTCAATGTAGCGCCACGAAATCAGGATGCAGAGCGGCGTGAGAAGAGTGGATAAGATCACAAGCCAAAGGCTGAGACCATCGAGTGCGATGTGATAACGGATGGACGGAGTATCCATCCAGGGGAGGTTCGTTTCGAAGTAACTCCCGCCGTGGCCTTGGGAAAAGAACGGGCTTGTGAGGCCGAGTGACAGCAGAAAGATCGCGATCGATATGCCGAGCGCGGCGGTCTTCGCGGTAGCGCGAGGTAGCAACAGAATGGCGAGAAAGCCAATTGCGGGCAGGAACAGGACAACGTCGAGCAGCGTACAATTCATCGAATCATTCTCCCCATGGGGCCCCCCGTGATGCCGGCGCCGGCGATGCCGATCAGGAGCATGGCAAGCACCGTGCCGAAGACGACCCAGGCGGCATAGGATCGGATATTGCCCGACTGGAGTTGGCGGAGTCCTCCGCCGATGGTGCGGGCGAGCCATCCGATGCCGTTCACGGTGCCATCGATGAATCCGGCGTCAAGGCCACGCCAGAGCAGCGAGCGGGAACCGGCGATGGTGGGGCTGATGATCATTGCGTCATAAGCTTCGTCGACAAAGTATTTGTTGTAAACCAGCCGGTAGAGGCTGCCAAACGAATTGGCGACAGAGTCCGCCATGCCAGGGCTGGCAATGTACATGATGTAAGCGAGCACGATGCCTAGAAGCCCGGCGGAGGTTCCGATCACTTCGAGCATCACGTCGTGACCGCCATGTTCCGCCGCGCCAAGAACGGGTTCAAGGAAGTGCGGAACGTTGAAAACCACTCCGCCAACCAGCGAGAGCACTGCCAGCACCGCGAGCGGAGCCCACATACTGACTGGCGATTCGTGCGGTTCCCCGTGGCCTCGGAACTCGCCGAAGAAGGTCATGAACATAGCTCGCGACACGTAGAACGCGGTCATCCCAGCGGTAACTACGCCGATCCAGTACATCCACGGCGCATGATGATGGACAGCGCCGAGAATCGCTTCCTTGCTGTACCATCCCGACGTGAACGGAAAACCGGAGATAGCAAGCCACGCGCCGCAAAGCGTATAGAACGTGATCGGGATATGCTTTCGCAACCCGCCCATGTGACGCATATCCTGTTCGTGGTGCATGGCGTGGATCACGCTGCCGGCCCCAAGGAACAGCAGGGCTTTGAAGAAAGCGTGGGTCACAACGTGCCACATCCCCGCCGCGTACGCTCCCGAGCCAAGGGCCATGAACATGTAACCGAGTTGCGAGACGGTGGAGTACGCAAAAACTTTTTTGATGTCGAACTGAGTAAGTCCGATAGTGGCCGCTAGCACAGCGGTGATGAGGCCGACGATACCGACGATGTCCCGGGCGATCGGAGCATGGTCAAAGAGCACAAAGGATCGAGTTACCATGTAAACGCCGGCGGTGACCATTGTGGCCGCGTGGATGAGCGCGGATACAGGCGTCGGGCCTTCCATGGCGTCCGGTAGCCAAACATACAACGGAACCTGCGCGGACTTGCCGGCTGCCCCGACAAGCAGCAGCAGGCAGATAACAGTGATTGCGCCGCAGGTAGCTTCAACGGGCAGATCCTTTGCTTGTTTGAAGACTTCCTGGAAGGTTAGGGTTTTGAACTGAACCACGATGAAGAACATCGCCAGCGAGAATCCGAAGTCGCCGATGCGATTGACGATAAATGCCTTGTTACCGGCCGTGGTGGCGCTGAGTTTCAGGTAGTAGAAGCCGATCAGCAGATAACTGCACAATCCCACGCCTTCCCAGCCAACGAACAGCAGCAGGAAGTTATTCGCCAGCACCAGGATCAGCATGAAGAACATAAAGAGGTTGAGGTAGGCGAAGAAGCGCCAGTAACCTTCCTCTTCAGCCATATATCCGGTGGCGTAGATGTGGATCAGCGAACCGATCCCTGTCACCACCAGGAGCATCACCGCGGTAAGGCGATCGACGGAAAATTCAAAGGGGATGTTGACGAAGCCGCTTTGGATCCAGGTGAAGCACGTCTCGATGTGAACCTCTTCAAGAGGCATCAGCGCGCTCAGGGTTTTGAGGACCCAGAGGAAGGAAAGGATGACGCTGCCACAGGCGATGATACTCGTCAGCGATTTGGAGAGCCGCCGGCCAAACAGGCCGTTGACGAGGAAGCCGAGCAGCGGAAAAGTTGGGATCAGCCAGAGTTGCTGCATTGGTCTAAAGTTTGAGCGAATCCACGTCATCGACCAGCAGGGTCGAGCGGTTCTTGAATACTGTAAGGATGATGGCGAGACCGACAGCGGCCTCGGCGGCGGCGACGACCATCACGAAGAAAGTGAATAGGTGGCCGTCGACCTTGCCGAGCTTGTAAGAGAAAGCCACGAAGCTGAGGTTGACGGCATTGAGCATGAGCTCAATCGACATGAAAACGGTGATGAGGCTCTTGCGGAAAAGAAATCCCGCGACGCCAAGGGTGAACAGTACGGCGCTAAGCATCAGGTAGGCGGTGAGCGGAACTCCCTGGGTAAAGATGGGGGGCATAGGAATCAGTCCATCTCCTTTCGCGCCAGCACGACGGCGCCGAGGATGGCAATCAGCACAAGAACGGAAGTAACTTCGAAGGGCAACAGATAAGTGGTGAAAAGAGCGCGGCCGACATCTTCGGCGGAGCCAGGGGTGCTGCCCCCGAACTTCACAAACGTGTCATCGATGGGGATCGTAACTTGGATCAGAAAGGCAAGCGTCCCGAACAGGGCGATGATCAGCGGGATGCCAAGGATCTTGACAAGGAGGCTTCCGCGGGCCGCTTTGGGCTCCGGGCCGGCGTTCAAAAGCATGATCACGAACAGGAACAGCACCATGATCGCGCCGGCGTAGACAATCAATTGGGCCGCCGCGATAAAGGGCGCGCCCAGCAAAAGATAGAGCATGGCGAGGGAGCCCATCACCCCGACCAGCGAAAGGGCGCTGGTGATTGGGTGCTTCTGGGTCACCATAATGAGGCCGCAGACCACCGCGATTGTCGCAAAGAGACCGAACAGTAACGCGTCCATGTGATTTTAAGAGAACAAGGCCACCAGTAAGGCGATGGCGAACAGGTTAACAATCGAGACAGGAAACATCCAGCCCCAGGCAAAGTGCATCAGTTGATCGTAACGAAACCGGGGCAGCGTCGCACGCACCCAGATATAGAAGAAGAGCAGGAATCCGGTCTTCGAAAGAAACCAGAACAACGGAACGAGAATGGGCTGCAACGGCGGGACAAGGTGAACCAGGCCCACCAAAACAAGGACTGCGCCTCCGAGCTTCAGCCACAAACGGTCCCGCGCGCGCCCGGGGCCAACGCCGTGAAAGATTGCCATCCCGCCGAGGAAAGCGAAACATAGGAAGGGGACGAAGTCCGCACCGAACTTGGCGGGAAACGGCGGAAGCCATCCGCCTAGGAAGAGGTGCGTGGCGAGCGCGCAAATGTTCACCATGTTGGCATACTCGGCCATGAAGAAGGCGGCGAACTTCATCGACGAATACTCGGTATGGAAACCGGCGACAAGTTCGTTTTCAGCTTCGGCGAGATCGAAGGGAATGCGGTTGGTCTCGGCGAAGGCACAGATCATAAAGATGATAAATGCGAGTAGTGGAAGGCCGCCCAGCTGAAAGATGCCCCACTTAGCGATGAAGCCGAAATAGTAACCCTGCTGAGCTTCTACGGCGGTGCGCAGGCTGAGG
>JBGSME010000170.1:0-4680 GCA_041740335.1 Bryobacteraceae bacterium
CTGGCTTGATCCCGGCGGCCGCGCGATGCCGGACGGGAACGGGTTGCTGTACAGGTTCGAGATCGGAGTGCGCCCGCCGTCCAGCGAGTCAACAATCGGTGTGCTCGTCGTGAATCCAGCGAACTGGAGGTATGAGTTCGACGGGTTCAGATAGTAAAGGCCGTAGCCGCCGCGGATCACCAGCTTTTCGGTGGCCGAATACGCCGCGCCGATTCGAGGCTGGAAGTTGTTCATGTCGCGGTTGGAAGCCAGCGTCGATTCCCCGTCCACGCCCGCGAACCGGAACCCGCCGCGCAGATTCGATAACCCCGGAATCTGCGACAACGGCGTCGCCTGCGCCGGATCGAAGCCCCGATTCATCCGGTTGTACTTCTCATCCGGCGGCCCGTTGTAATCCCAGCGGAAGCCGAGATTCATCGTCAACCGGCGCGACACCTTCCAGTCGTCCTGCACATAAGGCGAAAAATACCACCACCGGTTAAACGGATACAGAGGATAGTTTGAACTCCCTGTGCTGGGCGTGCCCAACAGGAATGTCGCATAGCCGTCGCCCGCCGTCGGCTCGGCCTGGTTCCACAGGCGCTGGGTCCAGTCGCGATTGTTGGCAAACTGGAGGATGTTGCCGCTGTTCTGCTGGATGTAATGCACACGGCGCAAATCCGCGCCAATCTTGATCGTGTGGCTCCCCATGATCTTCGTCACGCCGCCCTGCAGGCTGTAGTTGTTCGTGATGTTGATGCTCTGGTACCGGCCCAGCGAGCTGTATCCCTGAAAATCCCAACGCCCGAAATACGTCGGCCCGGGTAGTTGTGACACCAGGCCCGGCGACAGGCCCAACGAAGTAAGGTCGAATCCCTCGTTGGCGCGCCCAAATCCCTTCTCGATGAACCGGTTGTTCGCCGCCCGCAGGTTCACTACCGTCGTCGGCGACGCCGTCCAAACCCAGTCAACCACGTAGGCGTCGTTGATCCGCTGGAACGGCTGCTGGCCATCGGTGCCCACCTTGTTGTCGATGCCGTTCACTGCGCGATCCTCGGTACGGTCGTTGGAGGCGTGGCGGAAGAAGCCGCGGTGCCGGTCACCGAAGTTGAAATCGAACTTCAGGATCAGGTTGTAGAACTTGTCGTGGTTGACGTAGTCCGGCAGGATGTAATTGTTGGTGGCGTACGCGAAGCCACCCGCCGTGGGAGAGTTCGGCGTCGGCATGAATCCGCTTACCGCCTTCGCCACCGGATGAATCCGGCTGCCCGGAATCACGTTGCCCGGGAATGGCGACCGCACCGGGTTTCCCGCGGCATCGGTCTGCGCGTTGAACGGATCGTAAATCGTCACCGCCTGTCCGGCCGCGTTACGCAGTTTGGAAAAGTCCCCGTTGCGCATCTCCAACTCCGGATAGGATGTTCTCAGCGGATTCGGCGTGTTCTCGCGATAGTTCTCAAAACTGCCCAGGAAAAACCCTTTCGTACGAGAAGTCTTCGTCAGCAGCTTCGGAATATACAGAGGTCCTTCAAGTTGGAATCCATACTGATCCAACACGTGATTGGCGCGGTCGCCCCCAGCCGCATTCCCCTGGAACGTATTCGCGTCGAGAAACTTGCGGCGCAAAAATTCCCAACCAGTCGCGTGGAACTGATTCGTCCCGGACTTCAGCACCACGTTGAACACACCGCCGCCCGTCTTGCCATACTGCGCATCATAGGAATTCATCTGCACATTGAACTCCTGCACCGCGTCGACAATCGGAACGTAGGCGATGTTGTTGTTGCCGGCCTGCCCATTGTTCGGTGCGCCGTCAAGCATGAATTCGTTCGTCGATTGACGTCCGCCGTTCACTGACCACTGCGCAATCGCCCCATTGTCGAACGGCCGCTGCCAGATCGCCGCGCCGCGGAATACCACGCCCGGCATCATCGTCCCCAGCATGAACGGGTTCCGTGCGTTCAACGGAAGTTCCGCCACCTGTTTCGTGTTCACCACACCGGCGCGCGACGCCGTCTGCGTCTCCAGAAGCGCCGCTTCCGCCGTCACGCTGATCGATTCCGTCATCGCGCCCACTTCCAGAGTCATGTCGATACCTGCGATCTGGCCCACCTGCAGCGTCACATTCTCCCGGTTAAACTGCTTGAAGCCCTGGGCCGATACCGTCAGTGTGTAGACTCCGGGGCGCAGGAATGGAATCGAATAAGTCCCCGAGCCGTCGGTGGTCGCCGACGACGTTTCGTTCGTCGACCCGTTCACCGCCTGGATCTTTGCCCCGGGGACGGCAGCCCCGCTCGAATCATTAACGTGGCCGGAAATCGTGGCCCGAAATTCTTGAGCCATCGCGACAGAGAGCAGGCACACGAAGCCCGCTGCGAGACGTGCTGTCACAGTTAACCTCACTTAAAAGCAATTTGGATCCTGAAGCGCAGGTAGTCCGACTAAAAGACTAACATGAAGAATTTATAGTACTCAACAGTACTTTACATTAATTTTTTTTAATTCCATCTCTCCTTGCCTTCCTGTCGCGCACAGCTACCAACTCGGATCTCTGACCACCCGCCGCCGCGGCCTTACGACGCCCCGCCAGCATTTCGCTTCTTGGCCGCTTTTCCTCCACCACGCCGCTCATGTATTTGAGAGGAACAGCCACGATGAACCAAATCACCTGCACCCTGGCCAGAACGGCAAACGAGATGGACGAAGCCTTCCGCCTCCGCTACGCCTGCTACCGCCGGAGCGGAGCCATCGCCGATCGCCCCAACTCCCGCTTCAGCGATCACTACGACACTCTGCCCAATCACTTCACCTTTCTGCTCGGGTCGGCGGCCGAGGGGACGATGGCGACCGTCCGCATCAGCGTGGTTCGTGCCGACCTCGGCTGGAATACCGCCCCCTCCTGCAAAGTATTCGGCGATGTCCCGGACTTTCGCTCCATCGCGAGTGACTCCTTTGTAGAGGCCAGCCGCCTCTGCTTCGTCGAGCAGGCGCGTCGCGACGTCCTCTATCGCCTCGTCGCCAACATGGCTGCCGTAGCCGACCTCTACTCGGTTCGTTGGTTGGTCGCTTGTCCCCGCGAGGAGCATTCGGCCATCTATCAACGGCTCTTTGGTTTCACCCCCATTGCCCCGCCCCGTAAGTACCTCGGAGTCAATTTCAGAACTGAGTTGCTCGCCACCGAACGCGACGACCTTCGCCTCGCCGCCAGCCGAGTCTCACCGATGCGAAAGGCCTGGAGCGCCGCCGCGGCCTGTCTTGAGGAAACTCTTACCATGGCGGTCTGCGCGTAAATATTCCTCCCAGTGACACCGAGCCTCCCCTGTCTCACTGGTACCGGAGGAAATATGGGGACTGTCCGGCCCGGCCGCCAATGCCCAATCAGCACCCAAATAGCCCGCTCCGCGCGGCACCGTCCCCCATAAGCCGTATCCCGCCACCCACCCAACTCTCAAGGAAACAGTATTGAGGCTAACCCTGTCCTGGCCCCTACAAACACACTGCCGGCCGGGACCCAAATAGGACCCCGGCCGGCGCGTCTTGCCGAAACCGTCTTTCTAGAAAAACGCCTTGATTCCGAACTGAATCTGTCGCGGAAACGAGTTTTGATTCGACACCAACGACGGGAACACCGTCCCGAAGTTCGGATTGTTCGGATCCACGTTAAACGCGTCGCGCCCATAGTAGTTATGGTTCAACACGTTGAACGCCTCCGCCCGGAACTGCACCCGGACCCGTTCGGTGATCTGCGTCGTCTTGTTCAACGACACATCCAACGTGAACGCATGGTGCTTCCGGATCTGGCCGGACCGCAGCGGCACCGCCCGCGGTGCATAGTTAGGCAGTTGCAGCCACGAGTAAGTGGACTGATCGGTGCCGCATCCCTGCGCCACCGAATACGCCTGCGGTTCCACACGCCCGTCATTGAACATCCGCAGCACGCACGGGCTCCATCCCCGAACCTGATGCGCCTTCCAGTCCACGTTCTGCACCTTCGGGTCCCGCAGCATGATCACGTTGTTGTTAGTCGAGTTGATGCTGTTGCTCGGCAAATCGGCCGGTTCGCCGCTCGCCGTCGTATAGAACGTAGTCCACTCCCATCCTGAGATCAGCTTCTTCATCGCGCCCGTCGCACCCGCGCCGAACTTCTTGCCGTCGCCGAAAGGAAGATCGTAGACCGTCGTGAACTTGAAGAAATGCGGCCGATCAAGGAAGTAGAGGCCGCGCTGCTGGACATTGGCGTAAGGATCGTTCCACCCATACTGCTCCATGTTCTTACTCAGCGTGTAGTTTGCGTTAATGATCAGGTCCCGTCCCATGCGCTGGTTGTAAGTCGCCTGAAGCGCGTTGTACCATGCCTTGGAACCGTTCACACCGCGCCGCGACAGGTCCCCGGCAAATTGCGGGAACGGCCGATTCGCGTTAAAGCGGCTGATGTTCGCCGCGCTGTAGTACGTCGTCCCACGGAATGCCTCCACTCCACGGAACGGGTTCGGAACCTGCGCATCGCAGAACGCCGCGCTCCCGCCCTCAAGCAGGTTGCACTGCTTCCGGAAGTCCAGCGATGGAATATTGAAGTTACGTTCATTGTTCAGATCCACTGACCGGCTTCCAACGTAAGTGATCTCCAGGTTCGATGTCTGGCTCGTCTGATACTGGAACCCGTACGAGAACTGATGCACTTTCGGAGTGTTGAAGTTCGGG
>JBGSME010000171.1:0-2164 GCA_041740335.1 Bryobacteraceae bacterium
TCAAGGCTTTCGACGTGGAGACAGGGGCGCTGCTTTGGGAGACGCGGCTGGGGACGTCGGTGCAGGGGCACCCGGTTTCGTTTGCGATCGACGGCAAGCAGTACATTGCTGTAACGACGGGGCTGGGCGGGGGGAGCCCGCGGGATGTCCCTCATGTGATTGCGCCAGAGATCCATTACCCGGGGAATGGCAACGCGCTTTATGTTTTTGAGTTGCCTTAAGTAGCGGCGACGGCGCCGTAACGACCATGGCAAGATAGGTCAACGGATCACTGATACTGACACCGTAAATCTTCAGGGGAAAGGCCGCTGCGTTCGCAGTCTTCAGCAAGCAGCGCGGCATGGGTATCGAATGCGATGCGCCGCGCGATGCCGTAGCCGTGCGGCGGCCCCACCGCGTGGAGCGTCTTGAGAACCATCAGATCGAGAGTGGCTTGGAGTATTTCGGATCGGTCCGGTGCCAATTCGGGATCTCCAGCGCTTCGGCTACTTCACCAACGCCGTATCCGGGAATTGCGCATACCATCCGAACCAGAAAGCCTGGTGCGCCGGGATCCGCTTCCCAGCGGCGCGAACGATGCTCGCGCCGGATTTGCTCGTTTGTATCGACAGCGCGACGCCTTCGTGAGTGTAGGCGAAGTCCCGTCTCTTACGCAGCAGGTTCACGGCGATTGCGAGCGGCTTCTTGCCCGGCAGCCGTATGGCGAGGATTTCGTCCTTATTCCGGAGCCGTTTGTCGTGCCGCGACACCTCGAACATCAACCGGCCAGTGCCGAAATACTCGCGATACGCCGCGCCCTCTGCGTAGTCGCGATTGTGGCCCGTGTCGAGCGTAAGGACTGTCGTTTTCGGATACGCCTCCCGCCACTCGCGCCACGTCGTGGTCACTACCGGCGCGAACTCGAGCTGAATGCCTGCGCCGGTGAGCGGGCCAATGATCGGCCTACCCTGGAGCGCCGGCCAAAGAGATTTGGTCTCCTCATCGAACATCAGCTTGCTCGACTCGTATAGAAATCCGCTGGTGCCGAGGACGAAGGTCCGGCCGCCGGTGGTGGCGCGATACGGGATTACCGTGCCGCAAAGCGTGCAGTAGACGATCGCGAGATCGACACCGCCGATGCGGTCCCGCGCCATTTCGTGCCATGCGAGGATGCGCTTCGGGTACGCCCGAGCGTCGCCGCCGATCTCGATCCCGAAGATAACGTTGGAATCGTCGAGGTAGGCGGCCTCGGAAGCAGCGATCGTATTCGGATTCACCAGCGGCGGGATGCCGTTCACGGTAACGCCGCCCCATTGGACCTGATCGAGGCGTATCTCATGCTTCACGCCGGGCGGGAAAAAGTTCCGCATTCGCGGATCGATGTTGGCGTAGACCAGACCCTTGAACTCCGCGTAGCGCGGATGCGGGTTTTCGGGAAGCGACCACATCCAGCGGTTCCAGGCATTGAGGTCCGCCCCGAAGCTTTGGCGGGTGCGGGCGGCGAGAAAATGGAGAACGCGATCGCGCACCGCGTCCGCCGAAGCAGAATCCTGACGGCGGTCATGCATAAGGATACGGAGCAGTTCCAGCAGCATCACGGCGTAGCTGTTACTCCAGGATTTTTCGAGTTCGGCGAGGGCGGAAGAAGCTTCGGCGTCTTTTCGGCTGAAGGCGCGGAAGAAGAAGGCGAGGTCCGGAAAGCCTTGCGCGCACAAAATGGACGGAGCGGCGAGGAGCGCGCGGCGCGAAAGTATGGCAAGTCTGCTAGACTTCGATTCCCGGTTCATGCCATTGGATCTTTCGTCGCTAAAGCAGTTTTGGTTCCGGTTGCGGGGAGTGAATCCGTGCGCGGTGGTAGTTTCCTTCGCCACCGGCGAGGAGCCCTCCGTGGTGTCGATGCGCGCCGAGGTGCGGGAATTGCTTCCGGACCGGCGGCATATCGAGGTGGAGGCGTTCGGGGCGCAGCGGTCCGTGTGGTCTATCTGGCTCGAACTGCGCCGCCGTTTTCGCGGATTGCGAATCGGGATGGCAGCGGTGCTGTTCGACGGAACGGCTGAGCATCGCCGGCTGCGGCTGGCGGCGTTTCTGGTGGCGCCGTTGCGCATCCTGGCGTACAACGGCCGGTTGGAACGGCATCACTTGCATCCGCGCGCTCCGTTGGCGAGTTGGCTTTTCTGGCGTGGGG
>JBGSME010000172.1:0-3635 GCA_041740335.1 Bryobacteraceae bacterium
CGGCTTCGGCTTCACGATCTGCCATTCGCTTTGGGCGTTCTTGCCGAATTCGACGCTCTTCCCCTTTAAGCTGAGTTCGATGCGCGTAACTTTGTCGGCATCGAAGGCCAGCAGGCGCCGATCCTGGAGGTCACCGAATGACTTGTCGAGCGCTGTCCGGGTGAAGCTCGCAATCGTAAAGATGCGAGGATCGCCGTCCAGTTTGGCGAACACGCCGCCGCCGGTTGGTGTCTCATCGCCCAGCAGTAACTTCGTGGACTTTCCGTCCTTCTTATTCACCGTGACGCTGGCCGAGGGATCCACCAGCCCGAAATCAGCGGGGTTGCCGGTCTTCTCTTCCACTAACCGGTCAGACGCGAGCGAATTGAAGGTATTCACGAGGGCGTTGGCCGCTTCCTGATCGGCCCGGAAGGCTTTGGGCAGCGTAAGCGCCCATCGCCCATCGGCGTTGCGTCCAACAGAGGTAGTAACTCCGCCTTTGGTGATTTCCACGCTCTGAATCTGATCGCTTGGGATCTCGACAATCTTGGGAGGCGCGTCCGGCGCCGGCTTCCCTTCCTTCTCTTTCTCTGCTTTGTTGGAGAACCATACTCCGATCGAAAGCAAACCCAGGACCGCGGCGGCGGCAAGTAATCCACGAAAATGCATCGGTAGAGATTACCTCCTTTTCCACCAAACGCTGATGCCCCACATCATGAACAAAACGGGCAGAAAGACAATGCTTCCGAGGAAGAGCATCCGCATCTGGCCGGCGTTCAACGAAATCCGGCGATCCTCGGGCTCCTTGGGACGAATGGAAATCAGATCCTCATCGGCCGAGAGCCAGTTCATCATGTTCATGGTCAGATCGCGATTGCCGCCGAAACGGAGGAATCCATTGGCGGCGAATCCGGCGGACCCGGTTACAACGAAGCGGCCCTGTGTCTTCTCTTTCCCCGTGTTGTATGTACCAGCGGCCGCAAGAGTGAACTGTCCCTTGGTTCCCTTCGATGGATCCACCTCGCGGGAACTGAGCTGCGTGGTAACCACGGCATTGGAACCGCTCATGGCGAGTTTCTCGAGCGTCGTCTTATCCCCGGACTTGATGTCCAATGACCGCGTCAAAGGGATCGCCGAGGCTGTGCCTTTCATCTCGCGGACGATCGGGTGTGTGCCATAGTCGTTCACCAGCGGCATCTGCGGACCGAGCCCGAAGATCTGGCCCACCGGGCTCATATCGAGGACGAGGTTCTTGTTGAGAGTGACGCCCCACCCCTCGAGCATTTTGGCCAGGGCGTCGTTGGCGTCGGTCTCATCGGAGGCGAATTTGAAGGGCGGATCGAGCATGATCAACGCGCGGCCGCCGCCTTCCACGTATTTCTGAACGGCGTCCACGGCGGGCTGCGGGTAGTCGCGCTGGGGACCGGCCACCATCAGGATCGTGCAATCAGCCGGGATCTCGGCCTTTTCGAGCAGCGAGATCTCGCGCGTCTTATAAGTATTCCGCTCCAGGTACTCCTTGAGATTCGAGTAACCGTCGCCGCCTGTTCCGTTGAGGTCCCGTTCGCCCAGTCCCTTCACGGCGCACACGGTCCGTTGGCCGCCCTTCAATGCGCGGATCAGCGCTCCGGTAACTTCTTCCTCGGTGACCGATTTCGCTTCTTCTTTCCGTTCACCCACTTTGACGAACGTTGTACCGAGAGTACGCACGCCCTCGGCGCGGGCAATCTGAGGCTGTTTTTCCGGATCGACGTACTCGACGGTCAATTTCGGAGATAGATTATTGTAGCGGTCGAGAAGGTCCTTGGCGCCCCCTGCGTTGGCGAACGCTGAGGTACGGTCGAAGTACTGGACTTTGACGTCCTGCTTGAGTCCGGAAACCACCTTCGTGGTCTGATCGGACAGGCTGAACCGCTTATTGGCGGTGGAATCCAGACTCCACACATGCCGGTTCGCGAGGAAGTTCAGCAGGCCGAGCATGAGGAGAATGATCGCCGTGTACAGCACGACGTAGCCGCCGAATTTGGTTTGCTTGGCTTTGAAGAGATCGGATACAGCCATCGTTTATGCCCTCCACCGCAGAGATTCCATCGATCGCGCCGTCAGAAACAGCCCGAAGAATATAAACGACAGATAGAAGATCACGTCTTTGGAATCGAGCACGCCCTTGGAAAATGGCTCATAGTGCTGGACCACAGAAAGATATGCAAATACCTTTCCTGTGTTCGAGTTACTGAAGGCCGTGGACCAATCGAGAATCCACAGCAGCAGGCAGATCGCGAAGGTGGCCACGCCGGCAACGATCTGATTTTTGGTCAACGATGAGATGAAAGTACCGATCGCCAACAGGCAGCCGCCCTGCAGCAGGAGCCCGAGGAATCCAACGAGAATCGGCTTCCAATCGGGGCTGCCGTACAAGAAGAGAATGGCGAGATTCAGCATCGCCACGCCGAGCAGGCATGCGTACATGATCACGGCAGCGAAATACTTGCCGAGAATGATTTCGAGATCGGTGATCGGCGAAGTGGCCAGCAATTCCATCGTCCCGGACCGCTTTTCCTCGGCGAAAACGCGCATGGTGATCATCGGGATCATGAACAGCCCGAACACGCTGACGTTCATCAACAAGGGCCTCACTACCCATTCATTCACGTCCATCGGCATCCCCCGGCCCATCATTTGGGACTCCATGCCCCGCTGCACGAAGAAGGCAGTGGCAGCATAGAAGATATAGCCCGAGATTAGCGCGAAGAAAGCCAGAAGGCCGTAGGCGATCGGGGAAACGAAGTAACTTTTTAACTCTTTGCGGCAGAGAATCCAGATGTTAGTCATTGCGCACTCCCTGCGCCGGCGGCGGCATCGGTGGAGGTAAGTTGAAGGAAGATTTCTTCGAGGCTCACCGACTGGGCATGCAGTTCATGCAGATTCCAGCCCGCCTCAACCACGGCGCGGGCCAGATCGGGCCGCACGTGACGCCCCTGGAGACTCTCGACTTCGAATTTCATGCGGCCGGCGTTCGGTTCCTTCGGAATTACGCGGCTCACTCCGGCCACCTGTTCCAGGCGCTGCTGCACCTGGGCCTGGTTGGTTTCGGAGGCGGCCGACAGTTCCACGGAAACGGATTCGGCGCCGCGCAAGCGGCTGGTCAGGTTATTCACCGTATCGGTGGCGACTACCCGGCCCTTGTTAATGATGATTACTCGCTCGCAGACCTGCTCCACTTCCGGCAGGATGTGGGTACTAAGAATAATGGTATGCTCGCCGGCGAGTTGCTTAATCAGCCCGCGAGTCTCAATGATCTGCTTGGGATCAAGCCCGGCGGTGGGTTCGTCAAGGATAAGAACGTCGGGATTGTGAATGATGGCCTGGGCCAGCCCAACGCGCTGGCGATAGCCTTTCGAAAGCTTGCCAATCAGCTTGGTGCGGACATCGGCCACGCGGCAACGCTCAGCCACTTCTTCGGCGCGGCGCCTCACGTCGCTTTTGGGGACACCTTTGAGCCGGCCGACGAATTGCAGGTACTCAATCACTTCCATCTCTGGGTAAACAGGGGGTGTTTCAGGCAAGTACCCGATCCGCCGCTTTACCTCGAGAGGCTCTTTGGTTACATCGAATCCGGCAACCTCCACACGACCCTCGGTCGGCGGCAGGAAACC
>JBGSME010000173.1:0-3767 GCA_041740335.1 Bryobacteraceae bacterium
TATGGAGCGACCAACCCGAATTCGCAGTGACGCGGGTTACGCTGCGAAGGAAGGTTTAACCAGCGGCGCAGAGCCGCATACGAAAGGAGTTGGTCGCAATGAACAAGATACGATTTATCGGGCTGGATGTCCATGCCGACATCATCGCGGTGGCGGTGGCCGAACCCGGCGGAGAGGTTCGTTCTTTAGGAACAATTCCCAATCGGCCAGAGTCCATCCGGAAGCTGATGGCGAAGTTGGGGCCGGTGAAACAGTTGAAGGCCTGTTACGAGGCCGGACCCACCGGATACGTATTGTACTGGCAGCTCACGCAGATGGGCGTGGAGTGCGAAGTGGTGGCGCCGAGTCTGGTGCCGAGCAAGCCAAACGATCGAGTAAAGACCGATCGGCGTGATGCCGAGAAGCTGGCACGCTGTTTTCGCAACGGAGAACTGACGGCAGTGTGGGTGCCGGATGAGGCGCACGAAGCGCTGCGGGACTTGGTGCGGGCCCGTGAAGCAGCGAAGAAGGATCAGTTAGAGGCTCGGCACAGGTTGGGAAAATTCCTGCTGCGGCACGGCCGTCGGCCCGAGGGGCTTAAGGCGTGGACGAAGAAATACCTGGAGTGGATCAAGACGAATGTGCGCTTCGACCAGCCTACGCTGGAAGCCACGTTGGCCGACTATTTGGAAGAGGTTGACCATGTGGCGGCGCGGATCGTGAGACTGGAGAAGGCCATCGCAGAGGCGGTGAAACAGTCACCGGCAGAGATCCGCGCCGTCGTGGAATCGCTGCAAGCGTTGCGAGGAGTAGCGCAGACGGCAGCGGCGACCATCGTTTCGGAACTGGGATCGCTTTCGCGGTTTGAGAATCCGAGGCAGTTGATGAGTTATTCCGGGTTGGTGTCGCGCGAGCACTCCAGCGGGAATCGAACCTTGAGCGGGGCCATCACGAAAACGGGCAATGCGCATTTGCGGCGAGTGATCGTGGAGGCGGCGTGGGCCTATCAGCACCGGCCCAATGTGACGGGATTTCTGCTGAGGCGGCAGAAGTCGCTGAACTTGAGTGAAGAGGTGAAACAGATCGCCTGGAAAACGCAGCAGAGGCTGCACAAGCGCTACCAGAAAATGACGCTGCGAGGGAAGAACAAGAATCAGGTGACAACAGCGGTTGGCCGGGAACTGCTGGGCTTCGTGTGGGCGATCGCGGTGCACACTGAAAAGCAGGAGGTGGCCGCCTAAACGCACTTTCTCGATAGGTCGAATGCGGCGCCGATGACAGCGCTCGAGCCACGAAAAGGAGAATCCGCCTCAGCTTCTTATGCGGTAACGCTCCGGCTCGAACCCGCGCGTTCAGTCCGAGGCAGCTCCCGACGGATCATGGCCATGCGGCAACCAACCCACGAATATCAGAGTGATCAATCGTCGCGTTTGCTCCTGGGCTGTCATCGGTTCCGCGGTCGACCAGACCGAGGTGCTCAAAGCTCACCAAAGGGAATGTGAGGATTCCCTTCGGTCCGCCCGTCGAGGTTTCCGAATGCCACAACGGTGCTCGCCGGCAAGGGTTCGCTACGCCGCTGCGCGCCCTTGCCCGCTGTGCGCCGTTGTGGCGAGTAACCTCCTGCGACGGGCGGCTCCGAAGGGAATCCAACCCGGCACGCCCTTGGAACAAGGAAGGCCGGATGCCCTCCTTCGGAGAACATCCGGCCTGCTTTGTTTAACTTCCTGCCAGCCGCGGGTAAAGCTATTGACAGGTCGCTCCATATCGGAAGCTGTGCCGTTACTACCCAATATCGCGGTGCGATTCTTGAGATCGACATCGGAAATCAGAGTGCGGCAACCCGCCAAATCACGCGGTGCGCGCTAAGGATCCCATCCCTCGGTCTCATCATAGATCATTCGCCAGGACCGCCCAACTTGGCGGGAGGTGCGCCATGGCTGCCACTACCACCGTTCGAAGTTCGTCCGCGGCGGCTGACACGAGGCAGTCTCTTCTTTGCCGCCGGGCCGAGGCTGGGGAACGGAGTCCTGGCCGAACCCTTGTCGGCTACAGTCTCCATCGAATGTTACATGGGCCCATCTCTAGAACGCGAAGTTGAGTTGTACACCTTTGATGCGCTTCGGGCGCAGGAGGCGAAACGGGCAGCGGCCCCGAATGCCGTCACCCTCCAAACCCCTGCGGACACACACCGGTCAGCCGACGAGCAACAGCTGAAGGAATCCGCGCAGGAAGCTACCGACCCTCGGCTGCGAGGCCTCAGTTCGGCCGCGCGAGAGCTACTCACAGAGGCGAGCAATGACCGACAAGGTGTGATCATGAGCCTTCAGACGCTTGAAGGTGGCAGCGTCCAAAAGAACGGCAAAAGCTTCGCCGAGAGAGGCAATCCGCGAGCAGCAGCTCGATGGAGGAGTGCAGTTGAAGAACTGAGAAGAAACGGATTGGTAGAGGATCGTGCCGGAAAAGGCGAGGCATACTTCATAACCGGTGAAGGCTACGGGGTCGCCGAGTTGATTCAGCAGCAATAGGTCCTCAGGGTCTCTGGGTTCGGAAGAACCACGGACGCCTTCGGGTTCGAGTTCAGTACTTCGGTTGTAGCCGCACAACCGGTCCCTGTAGCCCAGCTACGTCAGCGTACGTTGAGGCCAAGTCGGAGATCTCGCGGAACCTCCAGCCGGATTACGCCAGATCTCTATCGGAAGTGGTCCGGCAAGAAACTTTCCGGGAGCAGAACTCAGATCGGTGCCGGACCGCTTCGGATCGAGTCGTAAGAAGGAAGCGGCTGGCGCGGCGCGGTGGATGCTACGAGCTATGGCTCTTGAATGCTGATTTGGCGGATGCTGTTCGGGAGAGAGGGTGTTCTGCCGAACTGAGGTCTAATCGAAGTGCAGGTGAGACAGGCTGCGCGGGGGCCACCGCCGCCGATTTCCGACACGAAACGTTGTCGTCAGGGGGCCGCAGACACACCGCAGGTGAGGCGTCGCCGAAGCGACACCCGTTGACCGAAAGTGTGACGGGGTTAAGAGCTGGCAAGACGTTCTGCCGGGCGGCTTGCCTCCCAACGCAGTTGGTTGGCGGTGAGCCGTTCAACAACTCGCATGGGCCCCTGACAGCAAGGACAGAGCCACAGCATCGGCGCCACAGCCGGGGTTGTCGGAACCGGTTTCGGTTGAAGCGCCAGCAGGACGCGGCATAGCGGAAGCGCGGTTCCACGCCGTCGGTTGGCAAATAAGCCGAAGTGGCGGATGCGGGGGAACCCACGCGGCAAGACGTGCTGAAGAAAGCGCCGCAGGAACTCCTCATGGGACAACGTCATGATGCGGCGCTTGCTGTGGTGAGAGTAGTCTTTCCAGCGGAACGACACCTGCGTATCCGTGATATTGACCAACCGACGATTCGAGATCGCGACACGGTGGGTGTAAGCGAGCCAGATAGTGCAACACATGTTCCGGCCCGCCAAAGGGTTTCTTGGCGTACACGACCCAATCTTCACGGAACAAGGTTCGCAGCTGAGCGTCACGCAATTCATCACGCAAAGGCTCAAGCTCAAGGTAAATGAGGCGAAGAGTGCGGTGGCACGACCGCAGGAGCGGAAGTTTCTCGGGTTCAGTTTTACGGCCGGTCCGGAGGTCAAGCGCGTCATCGCGCCCAAGGCCTTGGATCGGTTCAAGCAACGAATCCGGGAGATCACGCGCCGGGCCAAGGGTGTCAGCATGGAGACGACGATGGACGAGTTGGCTCCGTACATGCGGGGCTGGCGGAGCTATTTCGGATTCTGCGAAACGCCGGAG
>JBGSME010000174.1:0-2846 GCA_041740335.1 Bryobacteraceae bacterium
TATGGAGCGACCAACCCGAATTCGCAGTGACGCGGGTTACGCTGCGAAGGAAGGTTTAACCAGCGGCGCAGAGCCGCATACGAAAGGAGTTGGTCGCAATGAACAAGATACGATTTATCGGGCTGGATGTCCATGCCGACACCATCGCGGTGGCGGTGGCCGAACCCGGCGGAGAGGTTCGTTCTTTAGTACCTCTACATTCGGATCGTGCGCGAAGCAGGCAGGAAAAACAAACTACGCAACGCGGCCGTAGGCCAGTTGCGGGATGATAACGAGTTCGCGCAGTTTGAGTCCAGCCGTGAGGACGTCCTTGCCGAAGCTGGTGACGTAGTATTTGTAGCCATGCGCCACCTTCTTGATCAGACCGTGGAGACGAAGGCGTTTGAGTAGGCGGGAGACCTGTGCGCTGTTGAGCTTCGGCAGGAATCGGCGAAGCGTTTTGTTTTGTAGCCCGCTGATGTTGAACTCGCCGCGCAAAATGGCTTGAAATAGGGCGTCGGCATCGGCGTCGAACAGGTTGAAGCCGGGGTTGTAAAGGGCGGCTGGTGCTGTACAGCGAGCTTGCGCCGGACACGCGGCAGGATCTGTGGGTGCTGCCGGTGACGCCAGACGGCAAGCCGGAGGCCCAGGGTTCCGCCCTTGCCGGGGCCCGTCCGTATCTGCGCACGCGCTTCAACGAATGGCAAGGGCGATTCTCGCCGGAGCCCAGCCCGCGCTGGGTGGCGTACACGTCGGACGAGTCGGGTCGGCCGGAGGTTTACGTGCAGGCGTTCCCGGAACCTCGGGGCAAGTTCCAGATCTCGACGGGTGGTGGCAATTTTCCTCAGTGGAGTCCGGACGGGCGGGAGTTGTACTACCTCTCGGCGGACCACAAGCTGATGACGGCGGGTTTGAAACTGGGCGCGAATTCGGTGACGCCCGCTAAGCCGCGCGAGTTGTTCGCGGTGGCTCCGTCGGTCATGGACCCCCCGGTGGTGACTCCGGACGGCAAGCGGTTCCTTTTGCAGGTGCCAGCGGGCGGATCGCAGCAGTTGGAAGTGGTGGTCAACTGGCCGGCGCTGTTGAAGAAGGGAGCTTCGGCCGAATGAACGCAGGCGATCCGCTCGGCCGCTGCGAAATCCTCTCCGCGATCGGCGCCGTCGGCATGGGCGAAGCCATTGCCGGACCGTTGTCCTCAACTGGCAGGCGGGATTGAAGAAGTAGAGCGGTTTCCGCTTTTGGTCCCTTAGCCTGGTAGGATGGCGGGATGTGTATGTGTGGTCGGCCACTCTTCCACGATTTTTGGGCGGATCGTCGGCGATAGGTTCTGTCCGGATGCCGTCACCCGGCGTTACGTCAGAATGCGTTCATTCTCCGAGTGGATACGGGCGCTATCGCCGCAAATCAGCTAACCTCAGTTGTCTGCATAGGCGGAGCGTTTTCATAACACAGGGAGGTTGCACGATGGAGCGACAAGATCACTTCGCGAAGTTTCAGGGTGTCATCCGCAGTCTAGATGAAATTCGCGAACACATCGGCGAGCCGGTGCCGCCCGTGGTCGCTAAGGTCATGGACCACATCGACCCCGTGTCGCGTGCCATTATCGAGAAGTCGCCCTTCATCGTGATGGCCTCAGCCACCCCTGCTGGTTACCCTGATATTTCTCCCAAAGGCGATCCCGTCGGCTTCGTGAAAGTGCTTGACGAGAAGTATTTGGCGATCCCAGACCGGCCCGGTAACAAGAGGGTCGACACGTTCGGGAATCTTCTCCAGAATCCGTACCTCGCGATCCTTTTCATGATTCCGGGGAAAGGCGAAACGTTGCGGATCACCGGGGAAACGCGCATCGTTCGGGACCTGCCGCTGCGCGAAAGCATGGCAATCGCTGGCCGTGTTCCGGAGTTCGCGATCGTGATGCATGTGGAGCGTATTTTGATCCACTGCCCAAAGTGCGTTGTTCGAGCGAAGCTGTGGCAGCCGGACGATTGGCCGGATTCCTCGAATACGGCCGGAATCGCCGAGGCCATGATCGCGCACGCCAAGCTCGATACAACGCCGGAAGAATTGGAAGCTATAGCGGAGCGAGAGGGGCTTACCCAGTTGTATTAGGTTCCAACGGCTCCCGATATGGATGCCCGAGCGTACTTTATAGTCCAATCATTCACTCACCCTCTTATGGACGGACGGATCGCCAACCCGGACAGAGGTTGACGTAGCGCGGAACGGTCACAAACATTCTCCGAGTCGCGCGTCAAACGGGCGTTGGACCCTGCAACTTCCCGCAACGGTATGCATCGGGCCGAATGGCGCCCGATGATTCGGAACGGGTCAATGCCTGGCCCTGCCAAGCTCCCTTGCGTCGGAGCTTGATGTGGCTCCCACGTTGCGATGACTGCTCCAAGCCGAAGTCCCACACGCACTATTTGGAGGACCTCTCCACCAGACAGGCTGCGCAGCCTCGGCATCGGGCAACCGCTTCGAGTCCCGGAACAGGAACGGCATCGGACTTGCGATGCACGGCCTCGGGCGTGGGATCCTCGGTGAGTGGACCCGGCGGCACGCTCTCGCTCGCTCACGTTGAACATCACGTGTTCCGTTTCCTTTTCCGGAGACCGTCTGCTCTATCAGGCAGCGCGCGACAACTCCGGGAACATCTCCGCCTGGCAGGCGATTGGCACCCTCACCGTGTCGTGAATGGAACCGCGCGCCAGAGAGCTAACAGATCCGCGCGGCCGCCGAACTGTTCCGGCGGTTGGAAGCCCACCTGACGCGACAGTTGCAGGCATCGGCTCGACAAGCCGGCGTTCTGCCCGGCGGCGCGCAACAGTAAGGTGGCTTCAAGCTCCGGCACGGTGTAACCGCGGCTC
>JBGSME010000175.1:0-7980 GCA_041740335.1 Bryobacteraceae bacterium
GTTCGACGGGCTGATCGTCCCCGGCGGCTATGCTCCCGATCACATCCGCCGTCATGCCAAGGCCAACGAACTCGTCGCCGAAGTGAATCGCCAAGGCAAACTCATCGCCGCCATCTGCCATGCCGGGTGGGTGTTGTGCTCGGCCGGCGGAATGCTCAAGGGCCGTAAGGTGACATCGTTCTTCGCCATCAAAGACGACATGATCAATGCCGGCGCCGAATGGCAGGACGCCGAAGTGGTTGTCGACGGCAACCTCGTTACATCGAGGAAACCGGACGATCTACCCGCCTTCTGTCGAGCCTGTATCGCTGTGCTCGCCGCCGTTCCGGTGAATGCATGAAACTGGCCGGCCTCCTATTCCTTGGTGCGGCCGGGCTTTGGGCGCAACCGGAAGCCACCCGTAACGATTGGCCCCATCACTTCGGAACCTATCAGGCATGGCGCTACAGCGCCCTCGATCAGATCAATACCACCAACATCGGCCGCGTTACCCCCGCCTGGGCGTTTCAGACCGGCGATGAAGAAGGCGGCCTGCAAGCCACTCCCATCGTCGTCGACGGCGTCATCTACCTGTCCACTTCCCACAACCATATCTTTGCCATCGACGGCGTTACCGGACGCGAACTCTGGAAGTACACCTACGAGCTTCCCAAAGGCTTCACCATTTTCTACGGACCCTGGAATCGGGGCGTGGCCGTCGGCGGCGGGCGCGTCTACATCGGCACGCTCGACAACAACGTCGTCGCCGTCGATCAAAAAACTGGCCGCGAGCAGTGGCGCGTCAACGTCGAAGAAGCAAGCCAATGCGGCTGCAACATCACCGGCGCTCCGCTCATCGTCAAAGACAAAGTCATCGTCGGCGTCACCGGCGGCGACTCCGCCCATCGCGGCTACATCACCGCCTACAACGCCGCCACCGGCCGCGAACAATGGCGCTTCTGGACCATCCCCGCCCCAGGCGAAAAAGGCCACGAAACCTGGTCCGGCGATTCCTGGAAGTTCGGCGGCGGCTCCTCCTGGATGACCGGTTCGTTCGATCCCGATCTCAACATGGTCTATTGGTCCGTCGGCAATCCCGCCGCCGACTTCTACGGCGGCTCCCGCAAAGGCGACAACCTCTACACCGACTCCGTCGTCGCCCTTGACCCCGACACCGGCAAACTCAAGTGGTACTTCCAACAAGTCCCGCACGACGTTTGGGACTTCGACACCGCCTACGAAAACATCCTCCTCGATCTGCCCGTGAAAGGCCGCGTCCGCAAGCTGCTCATCAACGTGAACAAAGGCGGCTACACCTTCGTGCTTGACCGGACCAACGGCAAGTTCGTCTCCGGCTATCCCATCGTGAAGCACATCAATTGGATCAAGGGTACCGACGAAGACGGTAACCTCGTCGGACGCAATGACCCGGAAGTGGGCAAAAGCACGCTCATCTGCCCCGCCATCGGCGGCGGCCGCAGTTGGAATCAGGCCGCCTTCTCGCCGCTCACCAAGTGGTTCTACACCACCGCCATCGAATGGTGCCAGGACGTGATCTCCCAGCCCGAAGATCCGCGCGAAGGCCAGGTCTTCTTCGGCGGAACCTTCGTTCCTCGCGACCCTCCCGGCGAGCGCGCCCACTCCCATCTCGACGCCTTCGATCCCGTCACCGGAGACCGCAAGTGGACTTACCGCTCAAAGTACCCTTTGCTGGCATCCGTGCTCGCCACCGCCGGCAACCTCATCTTCACCGGCGATCCGGAAGGCTACTTCTTCGCGCTCGACGCCCGCACCGGTGAAAAGGTCTGGCAGTTTCAAACCGGCAGCGGCAATCGCGGATCCGCCGTCACTTACTCCGTCAACGGCAAACAGTACATCGCCACACCATCCGGCTTCGGCTCGGCCGTAGCCGGACTGGTGACGCAGGTATGGCCCGAAGCGGAACGCTTTCGCCGCGGATCGACACTCTGGGTTTTCTCTTTGGCGGAGCGCGAACGATGACGCGGTCTCTCATCCTGCTCGCCTTGCCCATCCTGGCCCACGCGCAGGACATCTTCACCCAAGGCGAACAGGTGTTCCGCAAGACCTGCGCCCAAGGCTACTGCCACGGAACAGGCGGCACTCAAGGCCGCGCGCCAAAATTGATCGGCCGCAATTTCGAAAGCGATTTCGTCACCAATGTCGTGCGCGCCGGAGTGCCGAACACCGGCATGCCTGGATTCGCGCAATCTCTTCCGAACGATCAACTACAGGCCGTGATCGCCTACGTGCTCCGCGTCTCCGGCGCTGACGTTTCCAAAATGCCGAACGCCACTGCCGCCGTCGCCGCTGGCGCTCCCCTTCGCCCGATGTCGAACGACGTCCGCCGCGGAAAACAGCTCTTCTTTGACGCCGTGCGCGGCGTCAATCGATGCGGCACCTGCCATTCCCTCGAAGGCTGGGGCATTCCCATCGGTCCGAATCTCGCCGCCGGTGGACCCTACTCGGCCGCGTCCCTTCGCGCGGGAAAGAACTCCTCGGTGCGTACCGCCACCGCCGGCGCCGACACGTTCCCCGCCATCGTCATTGCACAGAATAAGGAGCAGCTACGCCTTTACGATCTCACCACCTCACCGCCTGTGCTCCGCACCTTCGCCTCAGGCGCTGTGCGGCTTTCCCAGGGCAGCCGCTGGACTCACGCCGGAGTAACGAAGACTTACTCCGACGCCGACCTCGGCGCAATCGCCGTCTATCTCGGATGGATGGCGCGCTGATCGCATGAGCGAACTAGCGATCACCGTACAGGGACTGCGTAAGTCCTATGGCGATTTCGAAGCCGTGCGCGGCATCGATTTCGAGGTCCACCAAGGCGAAGTGTTCGGATTGCTCGGGCCCAACGGCGCTGGCAAAACCACCACAGTGGAAATTCTCGAAGGGCTCCGGACCCGCTCCAACGGCGAAGTCCGCGTCCTCGGCCTCGATCCCGAAAAGCAGGTCTCGCGATTGAAAGACCGCATCGGCGCATGCCTTCAATCCACCAATCTGCCCGACAAATTGAAGGTCGCCGAGGCCATGCAACTGTTCGCCGCGCTCTACTCCAGAAACGTCGACGGCGATCAACTCCTCAAGCGCCTCCAGCTTTGGGAAAAGCGCAACGAAAATTACGCGTCCCTCTCCGGCGGACAAAAGCAGCGTCTCGCGCTCGCCCTCGCCCTTCTGAACGATCCGCAACTCGTCTTTCTCGACGAGCCAACCACCGGGCTGGACCCTCAGGTACGCCTCGAGATCCACAAGCTCATCGAAGAGCTCCGCGCCGAAAAGCGAACCATATTGTTAACCACCCATTACATTGAAGAAGCCGAAAGTCTCTGCGATCGCGTCGCAATCATCGATCAGGGACGCATCATCGCCATCGGAACGCCGCGCGAAATTCAGGCCCGCACACTAGGCCACTCCAGGATCGAAGTGGCCACCGAACGCCCCATCCCCGATGGTCTGCTCTCCCCGGCTTCTTTCGAAGCGGAGACCATCGTCGTCAGTGACGACCGGCTCGCCGTCACCGTGTCCTCTCAGCGCCCGGCTCGCACCGTCGTCGAGTTGGTCAAATGGATCGACAGCCAGGGAGTCGGGCTCGCCGACATCCATTTGAAGCGCCCAACCCTCGAAGACGTCTTTATCGAACTCACCGGCAAGAGGCTCCGGGAATAACGCATGAAAGCATACCTGGCCCTCATCCGAATGAATCTCCGGCTGGCTCTCCGTGAGCGCTCGGTCATCTTCTTCAACTACTTTTTCCCGCTTCTCTTCTTCTTCGCCTTCGCCCAGTTCATGGGCGCCTCCACCGGCGGCTCCGTCATGACCCGCATTGTCGCCATGGTACTCGTGATCGGTATCCTCGGCAGCGGCTTGTTCGGAGCCGGCATGCGCTCGGTGATGGAGCGGGAAACCGGAATCCTACGGCGATACAAGGTTACGCCGATTTCTCCCCTCCCCATCCTGGTTGCCTCGCTGGTCACCGGATGGCTCTTGTATCTCCCCGCCCTTGCTCTCATCTTCACGCTCAGCCACTACTTCTACGGTATGCCGTGGCCCGCGCGTCCCTTCTCCCTCCTCCTCCTCATCACTCTCGGATGCTTCGCCTTCCGCGCCATCGGGCTCATCATCGCTGCGGTTGCCAACTCCATGGCCGAAAGCAATATCCTCATCCAGATCCTCTACATGCCGATGATCTTCCTCAGCGGCGCTACCATTCCGCTCAGTTCCATGCCCGTCACCGCGCAAATCATCTCGCAGTTCCTTCCCGCGTCTTATCTCAACAGCGGCGTGCAGCATGTGCTCCTCCGTTCAAAGGGACTCACCAGCAATCTCGAATCCGTCGGCGCGCTTGCGCTCACCACCGTCCTCGCCACCCTGATCTCGATGAAGCTGTTCCGTTGGGAGAAGGAAGAAAAGCTCCCGAACAAAAGCAAGGCTTGGGTGCTCGCCGTGCTGCTTCCCTTCGTCGCGCTCGGCATCTATCAGTCCTGGACACGAGACCACATCAACGAGACCAAAAGCCTCGAGCGTCAGGTCCGGCGCAACTACACCCGGCTCATCCGCGGCGCAACCATCGTCACCGGTGATGGCGCTGTCATCCGTTCCGGCGCGGTCCTCATGAAGGACGGGCAAATCGTAGAGGTGTACGACGGGACTGTCCCCTCGGCCGAATCGCTTTCGGCTGAGCCTGTGGAGGCCGCCGGTAAGACCGTCATGCCCGGTCTCATCGACACTCATGTGCATTTGGGCGCGCCAGGCGGGGCGTTTCAACCATCTGCGGATTTCGATCTCGGCGCCGCCATGGATCGCGCTCTCGCCGCCTATCTGTACAGCGGCGTAACCGCCGTTGTCAGCCTCGGCGACTTTACCGCCCAGACCCTTGCCGTTCGCAAACGGGGTGCAAGCGGCGAACACGCCGGCGCGGAATTGCATCTCTGCGGCCCCCTGTTCACCACCAAAAACGGCCACGGTACCGAATATTTTCGCGGAACCTCGGAACTCGTGCGAAACCTCGCCCAACAGGAATTCGTTCGCGTTCCCGACACCGCGGAACAGGCCAGGGACGCCGTGGCCAAACTGAAAGCCGATGGCGTCGATTGCATCAAAGCCGTGCTCGATAGCGGTGGACCCGGAGCCCCGTTTGAACGCATGCCGCTACCGCTCCTCAAAGCGATCGGTGACGCCGCCCGCCAAAACGGCCTCTCCTTCGCCGTCCACACCGGAGATAGCCGCGACGTCGCCGAGGCTCTCGACGCCGGCGCGGACGCGATCGAACATGGATCCTTCCGCGATCTCATTCCCGAAGCCCTCTTCGCGCGGATGAAGGAGAAGGGCGTCTACTACGACCCCACCCTCAGCGCCGTCGAAGCCCTCGCCGCTATCCGCGATCACAAGCCCGATCTGCTTTCCCGCTCGCTGGTGCAGCAAGCCTCGCCGGCTGGTTTGATCGAAGCCACGCGCGCCGCCATCCTCGCCACCGGAAAGCAGCCTTGGCGGGATTGGCTGGACCGTTATCCCTTCGACTACGCAACCGCCGAAGAAAACTTGCGCCGCGCACACCGCGCCGGAGTCAAGCTCGTCACCGGTTCCGACGCCGGCAACTTCCTCATCATCCACGGGCCCACCGTGCAGCGCGAGATCGAGCTCTGGGTGAAGGCAGGAATCCCCGCCGGCGTTGCGTTACAAGCGGCCACCGGCAACGGCGCAATGCGGATCGGCATCGATAAGCGCGCCGGGTACATTCGCAAAGGCCTCGAAGCCACCATCGTCGTCGTCGACGGCAATCCCCTCGAAGATCCCGCCGCCCTCGAACACATTTCCTCCGTCTTCCTCAAGGGAGAGCGGATCGAACGGGCCGAACTGTTCGAACAACGCTAGTTCTCGCAGTCGGTATTCACACTGGCAGTCATCGGAGTAGGTCCAGTCTCCAACACCCCAAACGGGGGTTGAAACGCCAGCCCCTCGAAACGCACCTACTATGTAGCGAATTCGCTACACGAATCAAAAAAAGGAATAATGAACAACTTACGATTCCCCGTGATTGCTCTCTGCACCCTCAGCCTGCCGCTGCTCGGAGCGGACAGGCCCGAGTACCTTGCCCTCGGCGACTCGGTCGCTTTCGGATACAACCCGTTGGTGGCCGTCCCCAACGAGGCCAACTACACCGGCTACCCGGAGATAGTCGCGCTGAAGGCGCCGCCCTTCAAGCGCCACGAAAGCCTCGCCTGCCCCGGCGAAACCAGCGGCAGTTTCCTTTCCGCAACCGCGCCCGATAGGGGTTGCCGCGAGTACAAAGCCCTCTTCGGACTCCACACGCCCTACGTCGGCACCCAGGCCGACTATGCGATTTGGCGGCTCGGCGCAACACCCCAGATCAAACTGGTGACAATCAGCCTCGGAGGGAACGACCTTCTGCTTCTGCAGACATCCTGCCAGAATCAGCCCGATTGCATTCTGGCTGGAATTCCGGCTCTGCTGGGCAACTACGCGCAGAACTTGACGCAGATTTTTGCGCGCATCCGAGGCGAAGCCCGCTACCGCGGGCGCATCGTCGTGGTCACCTACTATTCGCCGGACTACCGCGATCCCGTGCAAACCAGCGGCGTCGGCGCGCTCAATGCAGTGTCGACGCTCGTCGCGGCGCGTTTCGGCGCAACCGTTGCGGATGGCTTTGGCGCATTCGCGGCAGCCTCGGCGGCGTCCGGCGGCAATACCTGCGCAGCCGGCCTCCTGGTGAGACTCTCACCCACATCCTGCGACGAACATCCCTCACGAGCCGGTCAGAATTTGCTGGCAGCTACCATCCTGAGGCAGCTTCCAGCCGGCGGCCGCGACCGGGAGGATTAATGTCGTTTCGCGGCCCCTCACACGGGCCGCGTCACATCCCGGTGTTGGCAGCTCGCCTTGAAACCCGCCGCATTCACCCGCTTGCTGATCGCATCGGCGATAAACACTGACCGGTGATGCCCGCCCGTGCAGCCGAACGAAATCGTAAGGTAGCTCTTCCCTTCCTCGATATAGTGCGGAAGCAGATAAATCAGCAAGTCCGCGATCCGTTGCACGAACTCCATCGTTTGCGGAAAAGCGCGAATGTACCGGGCCACCGACGGGTTGCGGCCCGTTAGATTCTTGAACGCCGGAATGTAGTTCGGATTCGGCAAAAACCGCACATCGAACACCAGATCGCTGTCGGCCGGCACGCCGTGTCGAAATCCAAACGAGTTGATGTACACCCGTATCTTACGCTCCGTCCGGCCCGAGGCGAACGTCTCTTTGATGTGATCGCGAAGTTCGTGAACGTTGAACTTCGTCGTGTCGATCACATGGTCGGCCAGCGGCAGCAGCGACGCCAGCCGCTTCCGCTCCGCCTTCACGCTCTTGGCCACCGTGTCGTCTCCGCCCAGCGGATGCGGCCGCCGCGTCTCTGAAAACCGCCGGATGATGGTGGCGTCATCGGCTTCCAGAAACACCAGCCGCAAGTTGAACTTTCGCTTCAGAGCCCGGTAAGTCTTTGGAAGCCGCGAAAGCGCTTCGCCTTCCCGCACATCCACCACGATCGCGGCCCGCGCGATGTTCGGCGAATCCTTGGTGAGTTCCGCGAACGTCGGAATCAAGTCCACCGGAAGATTATCCACCGCGAAGTAGCCGAGGTCTTCAAAGGACCGGAGAACGGTCCCCTTCCCTGACCCGGACATCCCGGTGATCACAACGAGTTGGGCTTGATCCTGTGCCATCAGGCTTCGATGAGGTCAAAGTGGCCGTCCGGACGCCGCAGCAGAATCGCCAGACGTTCCGTGTCGGCGTCGCGATAGAGCACATATCGCCGCGAGTCGTCCATTTCGAGTACGGCCTCCTCGGCCGTCATCGGCTTCCGCACCAATCGCTGCTTTACGCGATAAATCTTCGGCGGCCCGTTCGGTGCGGCCGGCGCGGCCGTCTCCACTGCCGCCGCCGCTGTAGCTGCCGGCTTGCCAACCCGCCGCTTCC
>JBGSME010000176.1:0-4043 GCA_041740335.1 Bryobacteraceae bacterium
ATCGCCGACCGCGCCGTCCGTGCCCACGGCGGCCGGATCTCGGCCGCCAACGCGGGCCCCGGTCTCCGGGTAAGCATCTCGCTTCCCCTTGAAGTTCCTAACGTTTCTTTACACAACCTGCGGTTACCGCCGGAGCCCCGACGCAGTCCAACAACTTCAGGAGGACCGGTTCGTTCCGGTCCCGCTAGCGCTGAGATCGAACAGGAGATCGAAAAGAGTGCGGATTAACGCGGACCTAACGTTCACCGATACCGACCTGATGCTTCGCGTGCGCGACGGAGACACCGAGTGTGTCCATCTCCTGCTCGAAAAGCACTGGGATCGCCTGGTTTCGTTCATCCAGCGCATGGTCCACAACCGCGCCGTCGCCGAAGAACTGGCCCAGGAAGCTTTCCTCCGCGTCTACCTGTCCCGCGAACGGTATGAGCCCACCGCGAAGTTCACCACCTGGCTCTACCGGATCGCCACCAATCGCGCCCTCAACTGGATCCGCGATACACGCCTCGAAAGCGGCCAGGAAAGCCTCGATGCCGTTCCCGCTTCGGGGATTCGCCGCCAGTTGCGAGACCCCGCCACCGGACTCGAGGAAGGGCTCCAAAACGAGCAACGCCGAGATATCCTCCGCGTTCAGGTGCGCGAGGCTCTCGAGAGCTTGCCGGCTCGCCAGCGGCGCGCCGTGATCATGCATCGTTGGGAAGAAATGGAATATGCGCGCATCGCCCAAGAACTCGGATGCACCGTTCCTACCGTAAAATCCTTGCTATGGCGCGCCTACACAACCCTCAGGCTCCGGCTGCACCACGTTTCGAGCGGGAGCGGGCAGGTTTAATGGACTTCTTCCGGGGCGTTGACCTGCTCCGGGCCGATTTCTTCGCCGTTAGTTTCGGAGCCGCCGTCGATCGCTTGGCCCGCAAGGGGGCCTTTTGCGTCCGGCTCGGCGACACTCTCCTCTTTGACGAACTGCGGTAACCGGTCACCGGACGCCGCTTCGCCGCCGCCATCAGTTGCGGAGCGCTCACCGTATCACTCGCCATCAAAGTCTCACCCTGCCGCACCGAATCGAAAAAGTCGAACACCGTCGGTAGCGACGTTGTACCCAGCGAGTTATGCCCGTCGGGGAACTCTTTATAAACGAAGTTCTGCAGTTGCGGACCCAGGAAGCTCACCAGATTCCTGGCATAGCCGTTCGTCGCCAAACGATCCTGCCGGCCCTGCACATAAAGCAACGGCTTCGACGCGTTTTCCTGTAATGGCAGCCGCGATAGCTCCGCCGGCTGGTGCCGGAATGCCGACCCCACCGCCGCCAGCGCCGCAAAGCGCTGCGCGAACCGGAAACCGATCTTCCACGTGCCGATTCCGCCCGAGGAGTGTCCCGAGAGAAAGATCTGCCGTTCATTAATGGGATACAGTGCCGTTACCCGGTCAATCACGTCCAGCACGTCCTGCTCGGCTTCGTTGGTATACCGGCTTCCCGGACCACGACCGCGTGGCGCCACTACGAAATATCCCCGTTCCTCAGCCAGCCGCAGCAACGTCCGCGTCCCGGTCGCCCGATCCACGTACTTGTCGAAGTACGTGTTCTCATCGCCATGATGCCCGTGAAGCACCACCAGCAGCGGGTAGGTGCGCTCCGCCTCCAACGTCTGCGGTACATACACCCGATACGGTTGCAGCGTTCCGTCGATGGTGGATCGGTATGCCTGCCGCAGATCGCCCGTTTTCCCCGCGAAAGGATCGCCCCCGGCCTCGAGCTGTTCCACCAGCCTGGTGACCTCGTTCCACTGCTCCGGCTTCGGTTTGTCGCCGGCTGCCTGCAACAGATGCCGCGTGGTCTCCACCGCCGCCAGCCGCGATTCGGTCTCCGCCGTCACATGGTCCAGACGGCGATGCATCCCGGCCGTGTTCGGCGCTGTCCCCGTGATCAACAACAACAAAGCGGGAATCAAGAACATCAAGGTTCCTAGTATAGTCCAAACGAGCCTGTCAGAACGTCACCCCAACCAGCATGGTCAACTGATTGCTGTTCGTGTTGATCAGGTTCGAAATCCGGAACTGATCGCTGAAACGATGCGTGTAACGGATTTCCGGCGCCACCCGGATGATCGGCAGCCGGATCTCGACGCCGCCGCCGAAAACCACGCCCGTCGTAGAGTTCTTCACGAATTCCTCCGGGTCGCGGATCGCCAGTCCCGATATACGCGAGAACACCGCCCCGGCCGCCAGAAACGGTTTCGCCGGTCCCGGGCCGAACTTCTTCCGCATCATCAATGGAAATTCCCACAGGCTGCCGGTGCGCGATTGCCCGTTGTCGGTGAACTCCATCCGCTGATACAGCAGATCGAAAGTGATGCCCAGGTTCGCCGGCAGCCGCACCTCGAACGTCGGCCCGAACGTGTAGTGGTGCGGGATGCTCTTGAAGCGCCCCTCAATCGTGTCGAAGGCGTCCAGAATCGGTGCTCCGGCCCGCAGGCCCACCGAAAGGTTCTGTGCCGGAATCACCGCCGCGGCGGCGAGGAAAATCGTGATTGCTCGCAGCAATAGGGCTCTCCTTAGGTTCCTGTTACGGTTTCTCCCGTAGGAACTGTTTGATCGACCGAATCGCCTGACGGCTACGGTGCTCGTTCTCGATCAATGCGAACCGCACGTTGCCCTCTCCGTACGGCCCAAATCCGATCCCCGGCGACACCGCCACCAGGGCCTCCTGCAAAAGCTTCTTCGAAAATTCAAGCGAGCCCATCTCCCGGAACGGCTCTGGAATCGGCGCCCACACGAACATCGATCCCTTCGGCGGCTCAATCGCCCAGCCTGCCCTTCGCAACCCGTCGATCAGCACGTCGCGCCGCTTCCGGTACACCTCGCGGATCCGCACCACGTCGTCCTCACACTCCCGCAGCGCGATGATCCCGGCAATTTGTAGCGGCTGGAAGATCCCGTAGTCAAGGTAGCTCTTGATCCGCGCCAGCGCCTTGATCATTTTCGGGTTCCCAACGCAGAATCCCATTCGCCAACCCGCCATGTTGTACGACTTCGACATCGAGAAGATCTCCACCGCCACTTCCTTGGCCCCTTCTACTTCCAGGATGCTCGGAGCCTTGTAGCCGTCGAAACACAAGTCCGCGTATGCGAAATCATGCACCACCATTGTGCCGTGCTTCCGCGCCAGCGCCACGATCTCTTTCATGAAATCCAGATCCACCACTTGCGTCGTCGGATTGTGCGGAAACGAGATCAGGATCATCGCCGGCTTCTTGTCAGACTGCTTGTAGATGTCGTGAAGCCGGTGCAGGAACTCGCCCGGCGTCGGCATCGGGATCGTGCATGCATGTCCTTCCGCCATAATCACGCCGTACTGGTGGATCGGATACGCCGGATTGGGCGACGCCACAACGTCCCCCGGTCCAATCACCGCGAACAGCAAATGCGCCAGCGCATCCTTGGCCCCGATCGTCGCAATCGTCTCGGTCTCCGGATCCAACTCCACGTTGTAGTTCTTCCGGTACCGCTTGCAGATCTCCAGCCGCAGATTGGGCAGACCGCGCGACATCGAGTAGCGATGATTCCGCCGGTCCCGCGCCGCCTCGGCCATCTTCGAAACAATCACCCGCGGAGTTGCGCCGTCGGGATTTCCCATACCGAAGTCGATCACATCGTACTGGGCCGCTCGCAGGTTTGCCTTCATCTCATTCACTGAGGCGAACACGTACTGCGGTAGTTTTTGGATTCGATAGAACTCGCCGGCCGAAAGCGACATATTTTTCCATTCTATCGCGCCCGGGGGACCGATTTTTCTTGACGCACGATATCTAAGTGATATCATGATGATATGGGGAGCGAAAAGGAGACCCTATCATGTTGAAAGAAAAAGAGATGCATGCCCCGTCGGGCGTCGTCATGCTGCTCGCGCTGCTCGCTTTGCTGGGCCTTACCGCGTGGTCGTTCGTCACCGGTGTTCGGGACGACAGCGCCTGGATTGGGGTCGGCGCCCGGATCGTTAGCCATCTGATCGCATTCGTTGCCGGGCTGATCGCTCTCGGCGGCTTCTT
>JBGSME010000177.1:0-4365 GCA_041740335.1 Bryobacteraceae bacterium
GCATACCGCCGGCGCCCGGCGGTGCCGGCTCGTCGCGATAAACGCCGCGGCAACGGTCGCCTAGCAGCCGGCATAGCGCGGCAGTCTGGATTGCATCGCCGAGATTGCCTGTTCCACGATAGATAAACACTCGATACATACGTGGCTCACCACAAGCCAAACGTCCAATGGGTCGGGACGGATTCCACGAGCAGCCGTATCGCGGATCGCGGTTTCGATTTCATCCCGCCACACCTGCCCGATGCGGAGATCGCCGTCCTGCCAGAAAGAGACAGGCCTGCCGAGCTTGATGGAAATCGCTCTTTCCAAGCGAGTGCGAAAGCTCGCGGCCCAGTCCGCCTCATCGTGGGCGTAACTAAGAAAGAGGTCGTGCGGATGGCCGGGGACGAACGCCATTACTTACCGGATCCTCCAGGATAATTGAGACTATATTATAGTCCGCCCATGTCTGAGATGGGAGCCACGCCCGTCAGTAAGCCGGCTTCGGGATTCGAAAACTCAGTCACACCCCATTCCACCCAACCAAATCAACAACATAAACCAAAAACACTTGACAGCGCCTGCTACCCTAAAAACCGCAGGCAGGAGCGCCGCCGTACCGTCAGGACGGTCAACCGCTCCTGCCTTTTTGCGTCCATATCTACGAAAAAGGAGAATCAAAATGGCCAACTCCACAAACACCAACGCAACCCTCCACGCACTCCGCAACGGCTTCCACTCCCAAACCGTCCTCCTCCCCGGCGACGACCCCGCCCAATACCACGAACTCCTCGACGAACTCACGAACCACTTCGTCGTGGAACCCGGAGACATCACCGCCCTCCGCTACATCCGCGAAATGGCCGACGCCGAATGGCGTCTCCGCCGCGCACGCCTCCACCACGAATGGCTCCTCACCGAAAAAACCGCCGGACTCGAAACCGCGCACCCCTCCCTCGGCCCCATTCAGCTCCAGATCCGCGCCCATGAGCAACTCGCCGCCGAGTCCGCCTACTTCCGCCAGATCCTCCGCTTTGAAGAAAAATTCGAACGCCAATACGAACGCGCCTACCGTGGCTGGACCACTTACAAGAAAGACACCGAGCGCGCTCATCACCGCAATCTCGATCGCGCCATCAAGGAAATCCTAACTGCCCCGATCCCGGCGTCTGCACCCGCCACGCCTGCCCCCGCCAAGCAAAACGATACGACCGAACCCAATCCCACACCCGAAACGCCCCGCAACGCCGCCTGCCCCTGCGGATCCGCCATCAAATTCAAACGCTGCTGCGGAAAATCAGCCCCGCCCGTGCTCGGACGGGCCGCTTGACCTCACCCCTGCGCTGGAACCTCCGGCAGGAAATAAAACAGGATTCCAAGGATGAGATACACCACCAGCAACTGCACGCCCTCAAACCAGTTCGACTCCCCATCCTCGGACACCTGCCCGGCGATCACCACCGCCAACACCGTCGCCATCACCTCGGCCGGAGTGAACACCAGATCCATCGGCCCGGGGCCGATAAAGTGGCTCGCCAGCACCAGCACCGGCGCGACGAACAACGCAACCTGGATGCTGCTGCCAACCGCGATTCCCAGGCTCAGGTCCATGCGGTTCTTCATCGCCGCCAGAATCGCCGTCGAGTGCTCGGCCGCGTTGCCGATGATGGCAACCACGATCACACCCACAAATACGCTGGTCATCCCCAGCGTTTGCGCTGCCTGCTCCACCGATCCAACGAGGATCTCGCTCATCCAGGCGATCAGAGCCGTCGCGCCGAAAAGCGTCCCTAGCGATTTCGTCAAACTCCACGCCGGGCCGTGGTCATCGCCTTCGCTGTGCCCGGATCCGGAGAATAACTGCTTGTGTGTATGGAGAGTGAACAGCAGGCTCGCGCCGTATGTCAACAGCAGAATTACCGAAATCTCCATGCTCAGATCCGCCTCCGCTGACGCCAGATTCGCCATGTGCGCCCTGCCGCCAAGAAAGTGGAACGACGCCGGAACTACCAGCGCGATCACCGCCAGCGTGAGTACCGTTGCCTGCGTCCGCGCGCCGCCCGCGTTGAACGTCTGCGTCTTGAACTTCAGTCCGCCGGCGAAAAACGCCGCGCCCATCACCAGCAGGATGTTTCCGATGATTGACCCTGTGAGCGAAGCCTTAACAACGTCGTACAGGCCCTTTTGCAGCGCGCTCAACGCGATAATCAACTCGGCGGCGTTGCCAAACGTCGCATTGAGCAATCCCCCCACGCTCTCGCTGGTTCGCGCGGCCAGATGTTCAGTCGCTTGGCCCAGCCACCCGGCCAGCGGCAGAATCGAAAGGCAGGCAACGGCGAAAATCGCCATGTGCGAATCCGGACTCGTATGTTCCAACCATACCGCTCCCGGTACGCAGAGCAGGAACCAGTTGAGCGAAGGCCGCAGGAAGGCTTTCATATCGGACACTCTTTGGTCAGGATTTTCGCGATGCTGCCTTGCGGGCGCGCTTTCTGCCAGGCACCACCGGCGTCGCCATTACGGACCATCGCCCCAGCGGGTAAACCCGCTTGTACGCGGCGCTCAGGTTTGAAATCGTCACCGTAACCGCGCCCCCCGCATCGCATTCGTAGCGCTCTTCCACTTCGTGCCCGCCGCAGTTCTGGCGCACCACCGGCACCTTGGTGAGATCGGTTTGCGCCTGCAACTCGGCATCGAACGGAAAGAAAATTTCGTCCCAAAGCGTGATGTCGCCCGTCGGCCGGCCTTCCGGCGACAGATGGCTGCACTCGAGATAGCGGAAGTGGCCGATATTGTGCGCCGGATAATAGTGGCGCACTACGGTCACCGGCGGTTCGCCTTCCGCCGGAAGCGGCGTGCCCTTCAGAAACAACGGGTCGAATACCACGGTATGTCCCGCCTCGGCCTCGCGCCACACGCCGAACGTGCGCGTGAACCGTTCCCGAAGGGAAAACCCCGCGTGCGCGTCCGATTGAATCGCCAGGCCGATCGCGGTGGACGACTGGGCGTGAGCCGAACGCCGCACCTTGCGGCCAAAGCGCTCCCGCAGCATCCGCGTCACGATTGGGAGTTCGCTTGCGCCGCCGGCGACGTAAACCGACTCAACCGCGTCCTCGCGGCCCTTCACCAGATCCTCGGTGGCGTGCAGCGTCTCGGCCACCATTGGCTGGCAGAGTTCGTAGAAATCGCCGATCGGAATCGTAACCGCCGGCCAGTCCTCAGCTACCGTTTCGAGATCGAGCACGATACGGCGCGTGTTGGGATTCACCGCTTCCTTGCGCAGCCGGCACTCGTCGTACAGCCGGAACCATTCCGCCTGCGTCATTGCTTCGCGCCGCGCGGCTGGTATTCCCGCCCGCTCCAGCGCTACTTCCGCCAGGGCTTCGTCGAAATCGTCCCCGCCCAGTGACGGGATGCCTTCGCTCGCCACAACCTCATGGCGGCTGTCATCCAGTTCCACCAGCGACGCGTCAAACGTGCCTCCGCCCAGATCGTATACCAGGATCACGTCCTTGGGCCGGCCGATGTGCTTTGACCGAACCGCGTGTCCATACTCGATGCTCGCCGCCGACGGCTCGTTCAGCAGTCCGAGTACAATGAAGCCGGCCCGCCGGAATGCTTCCACCGTAAGAAAGCGTTGATTGCCATTCGCGTTGGCCGGAACGCCCAGATTGATTTCGAGCGGTTCGCCCGGTGATAAAACCAGGCTCGATCCGCCCACAATCGCCTTTCGCAGCGCCTGGCAGAGCCCGGTGAGAAGATCGATCATCGGATGCGTTCGATCGCCCCCCACCACTTCGGTAAGCGGACCCGCGTCCTGGAGATACCGCTTGATCGAGCGTATCACCTCCGTCCCGGCTACTTCCTGCGATTGCCACGCTTCCCACCCATACTGGCGATTGTCGCCACGGCAGGAAATCAGTGCCGGATACCAGCCGTAGCGATCGCCGGATGGAGTGTCAAAGGAGATGATCGGGTAGTTGCCGCGATCCACCGCCGCCACCACAATCCGCGTAGTGCCAAAGTCAATGCCGAGCCTCACCCTACTAGAATAGCGCCCGGCTCACAGTGGACGCGGCGAGTGTGTGTAAGCGCGCGCCGCATGCACCGGCACCACCTCCAGCTCCGGATAGCGTAGCGCCGTGAGCTTGCCGCCGAACACGCACCCGGTATCGATGTTGAGCGTCCGGTTCACCCATTCCGGTTCTCGTACCGGCGTATGCCCGTAAAGCACCATCGCTCGGCCTTGATACTGTTCCGCCCACGGGTAGCGGATCGGCAAGCCGAACTGATCCACCTCGCCGGTGGATTCGCCATAGAGCGCGAAACCGCGTACCGCTCCGGAAGACCGCCCTTGCAGTTCCTGCTTCATCCCGGCGTGCGCCG
>JBGSME010000178.1:0-5340 GCA_041740335.1 Bryobacteraceae bacterium
GCCCCGCAACGGGCTCGCCGCCGAGGATGAAGCGGGGAGCGCCGGAGCCGCCGGTGCGCGCGACGCGGACGATACTGGGCGCCTTGGTGTCATAGCCCGGCGCGAGATCGTCGACGGTGTATTCGGTGTTGGCCTGATATCCGTTCTCCCAGTTCATGATCTGGCGCGTCTTGCCGAAGAAGCCGGCTTGGCGGAAGAAGTCCTCACGCTTCTTGCTTACCAGGAACAGGTTCACCTTTTCCAGATGATTGGCGCCATCGTGGCAGGAGATGCAGGCGAGGTTGAGCCCGAGAAAAACTTTCGAATAGGTGACGGTGAACTCGTCGACGGTATCGGGAATGTTCACCAGATCAAGCGCTCCCTCTTCTTCGGGATCATCCTTGGCTTTCACGAAGTCGCGGGCAAAGTAGAGTCCGCCGGGCACCGAGAAGCTGCTCTTACCGCCGCCGGTGAGAAGTTCGGTGACTACTTCGTTGTACGGCCGATCCAGCCGGAGCCATTCCTTCACCCAGAAATGGAAGAGATTGAGGCCGTGGCCCATGCGCTGGCCGGCGCGGAACAGGTCCTCGAAATAGTAGCTCCACTTGTCGACGAAAGCCGGGCTGTCGATGAGTGTGTCGATCAGCTTGCCGCGCTTGGCCGGATCGGTGCTCGCCAGAAACGCCTGGAGCTCAACGGGATCGGGAATGCGGCCAGTGGCGTCCAGCCAGACGCGCCGGGCGAACTCCTCGTCGGAGGCGAGTGGGGCGTGCGGCACCGCGTCTGCTTCCATGCGGGAGAAGATGTGCTCGTCGATAAAGTTGCGGCGAACTACTTTTTCGGCGCCGGCGGCGGCGATTCCGGCAGCTTCCGCGGTAAGTTGCGACACAGCTTTGGAGCGGCTGGCCGGCGGCTGCAGAATGGGCCGGTGTGCCGCGTCCACCTGATCCTGCCTGTGCGTCTGCGCGAGCGCGATGGCCGCCATCGCCAACAGAGAAAATCCAAGTGCCTGCTTCATGGTCGCCTAACCTTTATTTTAATCCCTTGAAGATCTGGACGCGCTTGCC
The DNA here is from genome assembly GCA_041740335.1 of Bryobacteraceae bacterium. Classification (GTDB taxonomy): domain Bacteria; phylum Acidobacteriota; class Terriglobia; order Bryobacterales; family Bryobacteraceae; genus DSOI01. Next base: position 1,047 of record JBGSME010000178.1, read on the forward strand.
GTTCACTTCGGCAATGTAGAGCCGGCCGCGGGAGTCCCGTGCCATCAGGTGCGGAAGTTGGAGCATTTTGGCGTCGCCCCATTGGGACGCCATCGCGCCATCGGTCAGCGACAGGTGGGAAATGGTCATGGCCTCGCCGTCGGAAACCAGCAGTTCGTTGCCAACCACGATAAGCCCGAACGGGTTCCCGAAACCGGTCCAGGCGGCGACGAAGCGGCCGTCCGGAGCGAATACCTGGACGCGGCGATTATTGCGATCCGCCACGTATACGCGATCCTGCTTATCGATCGCCAGGGCGTGGGCGGTGGCGAACTCGCCTTCGGCCTTTCCCTTCTTGCCCCAGGCGGTAACGAACTCGCCCTTCGCGTTGAGTTTCACGATGCGGCCGTTGCCGGAGTCGGCCACGAAGACGGAGCCATCCGATGCGAAGACAAGGTCATCGGGCGAGCGGAACTTCGGTTCGGCCGGACCTTCGCCGAGGGTCTGAAGGAGCTTGCCGTCTGGCGAAAACTGGCGGAGCAGGTGGTTGCCGTTGTCAGTGGTCCAGAGGTTACCTTGACGATCGATCCGGAGCCCGTGCGCTACCTTAAATAGGCCTTCGCCCCACGCATTCAAAACTTTGCCCTTCTTGTCGAGAGCAAGAATAGGCTTTGGGCCGCGGTGGAGAACGTAAATCCGGTCGTTGGCGCCGATAGCGACAGCAGACATCGCCCCGATCTCAACGCTGGGAGGGAGGGGAACAAATCCAGTAGATACAATTGTAGCGGCTAGTGCGAGAAGCATCGTTCTGAAATATTTTATACCACGCCAGGTGCGTGTGTCACCACTTTTTTTCCGTCACGCGCTCCTAACATGCAAAAAAAAGGTGACTAATGGATTACTCCTGCGCAATAATGGGGGTACAAACAGGACCGGTGACTGCAAAGTCCCTGCCCTAACCTCGGTACAGCGCCGGTCTGACATCTCTCCTCCGGCAGACCGGCGCGCCGAGTTTCGCGGTCTTCGAACTATCCCTCACAATAGTTTCAGCGTCATGTTGCGTACTTCCCTGATCGTGGTCATGCTTGCCCCGGCGATGCCGGGGCAGACGGCGCCGCCGGCAGACGACCCATTGGGCCGCACGACACCGCGCGGGGCGGTGATCGGATTTCTCCAAGCAGCGCAAAAAGACAAGCTGCGTCTGGCGGCGGAATACATTCAGCTCACCGAGGCGGATCGCGATAGCCGCGGGCCGCGCCTGGCGCTGCAGCTTCGCGCCGTATTCGACAACGCATATCGGGGGTCGTTGGATACGCTGAGCAACCGTCCCGAAGGGGCGTTGGACGACAATCTGCCTGCGGACCGGGAAGAGATATCTATCACGATGGACGGATCGGTACCGGCGGCGTTGACGCTGGTGCGCATCACGGCTGGGTCCGCGGGGCCTGTATGGGTGATCTCAAAAGAGACAGCGGCGGCGATCCCGGATCTCTATGGACAGATCGCATTCCCAACGATCGAAGAACATTTGCCGGAAGTGCTGGTGCGAGAGCGTTGGTTTTCGATGCCGTTGTGGCAGTGGATGGCGGCGCTGCTTTTCATTCCAGTGACGCTGGGGCTGGGCTGGGTGCTCTCGCGGCTGCTGATGGGTCCGCTGCGGGCCCTCTTGCGGCATCTTCGTGGCGGGGAGAGTGGAGAGACCAATCACTGGTGGCGGAATTCGGTGGGCGCGCCGATGGCGGCGATTCTGGCGATGCTGGCGCACGCTCTGTTTGTGAGCACGCTCGGCGTGCCGCTGCTGTATCGCTACTACTATTTGCGCATCGTGGCGGTGTCGTTGTTGATCGCTGTGGGATGGCTGCTATGGAGGCTGGTGGATCACGGTTTCCGACGCGGCGTGGAGACGGCGCGGGCCGCCGGGCGCGGAAGCGCAGCCTCGCTATTGCTGCTGGGGCGGCGGATATTCAAAGCGCTACTGCTGGCGATGTTCGCAATTGCAATTCTCGCGGCGCTTGGATTTCAAACTTCGGGGATTCTTACGGGCCTGGGAATCGGCGGTATCGCGATCGCGCTGGCCGCGCAAAAAACGATTGAAAATCTGTTTGGCGGGGTCTCGCTGGTTTCGGACGAAGTGTTCCGCGTGGGCGATGTGTGCAAACTCGGTGACCGCGTGGGCACCATCGAGGATATCGGCTTGCGGTCCACGCGGCTGCGGACCAAGGAGCGGTCCGAACTGTCGATCCCGAACGGCGCGCTGGCGGCGATGAATATCGAGAACTTGTCGCGGCGGGACAAGATCCTACTGGAGAAAACGATCTGGGTGCGCGTGGAGACGACACCGGAGCAACTGCGGCGGCTGATCGAGCGGTGCCGGGCGCTGATCGATGCGCATCCGAAACTGACACATCCGGATTCAAGGATCCGGTTTGCCGCCGTCGAAGAGACCGGGCACAAGCTAGAGATCTTCGCGCTCGTGGAAACCACCAATTTTGTGGAATACCTGGATGTCCAGGAAGAGATCCTGCTGCGGGTGGCGGAGTACGTGGAGGAAACGGGTGCGCGCCTGGCGTCGCGGCACCGGATCGAGGCGAGCCCGGAAACGGGTCCGCCCGAGGCTGACGGGCAGCGGACTCATATCGCGTGAATGATGCGCAGGAGCTGAGAACCAAGCGAGAGGCCGACCGAAGCGGCAAGGCCGAGCGGAGCAGCCACGGCAAGCCAGTGGCGGCGCACGATGCCTTGAACGAGTAGAGCCCACAGAAGCGGAGACACTGGACGTGCGAATCCGTAAGCTTCCTCGAGATGGAGTTGGCTTCCGAGGCACAGCCCGAGGGCGGCGAACAAGGCGGCGGAAATTTCGAGGGCGCCGCGATAGGGCCAGAAGCACTTGAGGCCGAGGACACAAGCGGCCAGCAGGCACACGATCGCGACCATATCGAAGCCTTGGACGATGAGTTCGTACGCGCCCAGAGACGGGTAACTCCGCACGGTGAGCAAGCGCTCGATGTGTCCGATGACGGGGCGCGACGCGATCGCGGGGACGCCGGAGGGTCCGGCGTTGGCGTACACGAAGCCAAACCAGGCGAGCGCCGGGAGTTGGGTCGCGGCCGCAAGCACAGCGCCTCTCCATTGGCGGTTGCGAAGTGCGGAGACGGCGGCAGCCGCCGCGAAAAGCATTCCGGTCTCCTTCACCAGTGGCGCGAGTGTCCATAACAGCCAAGGGCTTTCGTTGCGGGTGGTACGCAGCGCGATGCCCGCAAACACCGCACACAGAGGCCCGTCCAACAGCATCCGGTCGATGGAGGTGAGCGTGGCCGGCACCAGCAGAAAGATCGCTCCCCAACGAGCGCTGTGCCCGAGCTGCGCGAACAGCCGCCCCGTCCAGTAGACGCCGAGCAGAACCGAAATCGCAATAATGGCGATGTAGGCCGCATCGACGAACGCGTCCTGGCCGAGCACGAGAGACCATGCGGCCAGGGGAACGGCGATGCGGCGGCGGCGGAGCCCGGGGTCGTCGATATAGCGGTCCCAGCCGCGTCGGAAAAAGGGATCACGAGCAATCAAGCGGTAGTATGCGCCATCGTAACCGAGCGGCGCGGCGGAGCGCGCAACGCCCGAGGCCGCTTCGTCCGGCATTTTGAGTTGGCTGCCGATGCAGAAAAGCCCGGTCCAGTTGCCGTCCCACAGATAGCGCACAACGGCGGTCTGCCAGCCCACCACCACGATCGTGCAAAGAAGCGCGGTGACCCATGCGGTACGAACTCCCCCGCGGAAACCGCGCTTGAGCGTATTCGGATCCGGATCTTCCATTCTGGCTTTCCGCGACACGTCATGATAGCCTGTTTCACCGGCAGCGGCGGCTCAGGCTGGCGGCGCGTGCCGGGCACGCGCGATAATCGGAGAATGAACCGGGTTTCGACACTGCTGCTGGCCATTTCAGTCGCGCCGGCGTTTGCCGCCGATCTGGCCGCAGATGCCGTGGCGGTGCTTGAGAAAAACTGTGTCGCGTGCCATGGCGCCGGCCTGAAAGCATCGAAGCTGGACTTGCGCTCGCGAGATGCGATCCTGGCCGGCGGCGAGCGCGGCGCGGCCATGGTTCCCAACTACCCGGAAAAGAGCCGCCTGTTTCAACTGGCGTCGCACGAACAAAATCCAGCGATGCCGCCGGGCAAGAAACTCGCGGCCAGCGATCTCGATCTGCTGCGCCGCTGGATCCTGGCAGGTTCGCCGTGGCCGGCCGCCGCTCTCACGCAAAGCGAGACCGACGCCAAAGCCGCTATGCGCGCAATGGAGGAGCGTCCGATCACGCCCGAGG
>JBGSME010000179.1:0-4278 GCA_041740335.1 Bryobacteraceae bacterium
GCCTTCGGAGAGAACCGCCAGCGAGTAGCTGGAAGGATTGTTGCGCTTGTCGGTAACGAGCAGCTCGATCATTTTGTCGAGATCGAAAGCATATTCGGGAATCGCGCAGCGCGTGCTGGTGACATACGCGGTGTAGAGAGCCGTGTAGCCGGCGTCGCGCCCGAACACCCGAAAGATGCCGATGCGTTCATGGCTGCCGATTGTGGATCGCTGCCGGTCCACCGCATCCATGGCCCGCGTGATCGCCGTCGAGAATCCGATGCAGTACTCCGTGTTGCGCACGTCGTTGTCCATCGTTTTCGGAATCGCCACCACCTTCTGCCCTTCGTCGTTCAACCGCGCCGCGAAGCTGAGCGTATCGTCTCCGCCGATGGCGACCAGATAGTCGAGCTTCAGCTTGGCGATGGTCTTCACCACTTCCGCGGTGATGTCGAAGGTGCCGTTGGGGTTCGTTGGGAATTTCTTCGAACCCAGGTGCGGCGGTACCTTCTTCATCTTCGAGGGATTGGTCCGGCTGGTGTGCAGCCAAGTGCCGCCGGTGCGGTCAATCGGGCGCGTGTTCTCGCGGGTCAATTCGATCAGGTAGCGTTTCTTACACTCCTCGTCGTCGAGGTTGAGATGGGTAAGACCCTCCCATCCCCGCCGTATGCCGGTGACGGACCAATTCAGATTCGTGGCCCGATAGACCACGCCCTTGATCACCGAGTTGAGGCCGGGGACATCGCCGCCGCCTGTCAAAATGCCGATTCGCCGATTGGCCATTGCGTCTCCTTGGAAGAGTAGTAGGAAAAGGAAAATTACGATACGAGGTAACTGTACCAGGATAGATGAATTCCGCCGATCCGGCACTCGCGCGCGCCGATAGAATGAAAGTGCGAAAGGAGCTCTTCATGGATAGAAGACAGTTCTTACGTTCCACCGGGGCTGGTCTTGCACTCACCTCCTGGTCTGAGGCGAATCTTAGCGCCTACCAGGGTTCGGTGAATACAAATTCACGGCCATCGGATCTCAAAATCACTGACCTGCGCGTCGCCGTAGTCGAGAAAGCGCCGATGACCTGCCCGCTGATTCGCATCGACACCAACCAGGGAATCCACGGACTGGGCGAAGTGCGCGACGGCGCATCGAAGAACTATGCGTTGATGCTCAAGAGCCGCCTGCTTGGTGAAAACCCTTGCCACGTCGATAAGGTCTTCCGCAAGATCAAGCAGTTCGGCGGCCATGCCCGCCAGGGAGGCGGCGTTTGCGGCGTCGAAATGGCCCTGTGGGATCTCGCCGGCAAGGCATACGGCGTTCCCGCGTGGCAGATGCTGGGCGGCAAGTTCCGTGACCGCATCCGCCTTTATGCCGACACCACGATGTCGCGCGATCCGAAGGAATTCGGACAGCGCCTCAAAAAGCGCGTCGACACCGGCTTCACGTTTCTGAAAATGGATCTCGGCGTCGGGCTGGTGGAAGGTACGCCGGGCACGGTGTCGCGCCCACTCGGCACTTCCTCCCGCGACTACGGCCGCACGCAGCATATGTTCACAGGCATGGAACTGACGCCAAAGGGCGTGGAATCGATGGCGAACTACGTGGCGCAGGTCCGTGAACAGATCGGCATGGATGTACCGCTGGCGGCAGACCACTTCGGGCACATCGGCGTCAATTCCTGCATCCGGCTGGGGAAGGCGCTCGAGAAGTACAATATGGCTTGGCTTGAAGATATGATTCCGTGGCAGTATCCTGAATTGCTGAAGCAAATCACGCAGGCGGTGGACATCCCGATTCTCACCGGAGAAGACATCTATCTCAAAGAGGACTTCATCAAGCTCTGCGGCATGCACGCCGTCGACATGGTGCATCCGGATCTGGCCACCTCCGGCGGCCTTCTTGAAACCAAGAAGATCGGCGACGCCGCACAGGAACACGGCGTGGCCATGGCGATGCACTTTGCCGGTACCCCGGTGAGCTTCATGGCCAACGTCCACTGCGCCGCGGCCACGGAGAACTTCCTCGCCCTGGAACACCATTCGGTCGACATCCCGTGGTGGGAAAATCTTGTCGACGGCATTGAGAAGCCTATTTTCCGCCAAGGCTTCGCTCACGTCCCGGACAGGCCCGGACTCGGCATCACGCTGAATGAAGACGCCGTGAAACAGCACCTGGGCGAAGGAGGCTACTTCCAGCCCACCCCGGACTGGGACAAAGACCGCACAAACGATCGCCTCTGGAGCTGATTTCACCGCTTGTATACTGCTGATATTCTGACGTCTGGCGCCGCGCTTGTCCGGCGCCTCGAGGAAGCCGAACTTCGCGTTTCCGAGAATTGCGTTCTTGCGTGGCTCGCCGCGCATCCGGATTCATCCACTGTGGCCGAACCGGTAGCCGGCGGTTCGGCAATCTTCTTCGGCGCTACGTCGCCTCTCTCGCAGGCACTCGCCATCGGTATGAGCGGCCCGGTATCGGAGCAGGAGTTCGCGCGGCTGGAATCATTCTTCATCGCCCGTGGCACGCCGCCCGTGATCTCGCTGTGCCCGTTTGCGGATCCGTCCGTACTCGAGTGTCTCAGCCGCCGCCGTTATCGAATCACCCATTTCGAACACACCCTGGTCCGCGGGTTGGCTGACACTCCCACCGCGCTCCGCGGACCGAAAGTTCGCGAGATTTCCCCCCGCGACGAAGCCAGGCGTTGGACCAGTACCGTGATGACCAGTTTCGCCGACAGCAATCCCGTCCCCCCCGAGATCGCAGCCATGTTCGAAGTATTCACCGCAGCTCGCGACGCGCGCTGCTACCTGGCCGAAGTGGATGGCGAGGCTGCCGCTGGAGCGAGCGCCAGCTTTTTCGACGGCATCGCGATCTTCTATTGCGACGGTACACTTCCGGCTTACCGCGGGCAAGGCGCGCAATCGGCGCTGATTGAACGCCGCGTGCGGGATGCCCGCGTTGCCGGCTGTGAGATCGCGATGGCGAGCACGGTCCCCGGCGGCACCTCACAACGAAACTACGAGCGCGCGGGATTTCGCGTAGCCTATACGAAGGCCATGCTGACGCAAGACGGCCTCTAGCCGGAGCGAGGTAGTATGCAGCAGATTCAAGCCGAGATCGCGACGATCGTTTCCTTTCTCGAAGGCCCCACCGTCGACCTTGAAGGCAACGTCTACTTTACTGAAACGGTAAGCAAGCGAATCATGAAGCTAGCGGCCGACGGCGCTCTCTCGGTGTTCCGCGAGAATTCGAACGCCGCCAACGGCCTGCTGTTCGACGCCGAGTGGCGGCTGATCGCCTGCGAAGGCAATCGCGAGCGCCCTCGCGTGACGCGTACCACCATCAAAACCGGACGCGTGGAAGTGCTTGCGGATCGCTCGATGGGCCTCACCCTCACCGCGCCCAACGATGTCACCATCGATAGCGAAGGCCGGCTCTACTTCACCGATCTGCCGGGCGGCACGGTCCATCGAATCGACACGAATGGGAAGGTCTCACAAATCCTGTCCCGCCCCGATATCGAGAATCCGAACGGTATCACCATCGCCCCCGGAGACCGCACTCTCTATTTGGTGGAAGCCAATCAAAAGGCCGGAGGCGCGCGTATGTTGCGGGCCTACGATCTTCAAGCCGATGGCACGGTGACCAACATGCGGGTTTTCGTCAACTTCAGCCCCGGGCGTAGTTCCGACGGGATCGCGATCGATTCGGAAGGCAACGTCTACGCCGCGGCCGGGTTGAACGCGACACGCGGCACCAGCGAGACCCTCGACACGAAGCCGGGGATTCATGTTTTCGATCCCAAGGGCGCACGCGTCAACTATATCCCGATCCCCGAGGACACGATCACCAATGTTTGTTTCGGCGGGGGCGATTTGCGCACGGTATACGTGACGGCCGGAAAGACGCTATTCAAGTTCAGGGTAGCGGTCGCCGGCACGCGCCGGTAGCCATGAAATCCTAGTAAAGCCGAACGCCGCGCGGGCCCGGCGGCCGGTGCATGTGGACCGTATCCACAAACCGCACCCGATTCACCGATCGCGTCATCGCCACCGAATGCGTCCGGCATCCTTCGCCAAAGAACCGTACGCCTTGCAACAAAGGCCCTTGGGTAACGCCGGATGCCGCGAAAATGATCTTTTTTCCGGGAGCCAGATCGCGCGCCGAATAGATGCGCTTCGGGTCCCGGATGCCCATGTTGCCCACGCGCTCCTCGAGTTCGGGAGAATCCACCACCAGCCGCCCGAGCATTTCGCCGTGCAAACAGCGGATCGCCGCGGCGGTTATCACACCTTCCGGCGCGCC
>JBGSME010000180.1:0-2222 GCA_041740335.1 Bryobacteraceae bacterium
ACGACGGCGACTCCTGGGGCGAACCAGTGCCCATCTTCGATCACAACCTGCGCCAGGGTACCCTGCAGTTCGCCTACGCCAACGCCATCCTGTTCAAACCTCCCGCTCAAAACGTTCTTTGGGCCTTTGCCATGCGCTGCCCCATGAACTATCGTCACAGCGAGGACGCGCAACTGGTGGCAGCCTACAGCGCCGACGGCGGACGCTCATGGATCCCGGTTGAGCTCTCCATGGAATACACCGGACCCTTGATCGTGGTCGCCGGACCGCACACGATAGTAGAAAATGGCGCCCCGCGCTACCTGTTTCCCGCCCACCGCAATACCCGCCGCAACGACCCACGAGGCTCCCGCGATCACTTCGTGCTCACCAGCACCAGTCTGCTCGAATGGGATCTCGCCGGTTACATCCCTCAGCCCGAGACCGGACCCAAGGTCTTTCTGCACGAAGGCAACATCGCGCCCGGTGACCACCCCGGCGAGTTGAAGATGGTGATGCGCACCGCCGGCTACGAGGACGAGCGCAAAACCACTGATCCGCCTCGCGCTTTCTCCACTCTCAGCCGTGACGGAGGACGAACCTGGAGCCCCGCGCAGCAGGAACCGGACCTGTACAACGCAAAGTCGAAAGCCTTCTACGGACGAACGGCCAATGGTACCCAGATCTATGTCTACAACGATGGCCCCCCCAATCCCGCTCCCGGCGGGCGAATGGCGTTGCGCTACAAAATCAAACCCCAAGGCGCGAACTGGAGCGCCGAAAAAACTTTTTACGAAGCCGGCATCAAGAACTCATACCCGGCGCTGATCGAGGTCGCCCCGGGAGACTTTCGCGCCGTCTGGGACAGCGGAACCCAGGACCGCAACCGCACCTCGATTCACTTCGGCAAACTCAAGATCGAGTGAAACTCAAGATCGAGTGAAACTCAAAACTCCGCGAAACAAACTCAAACCCGAGCCGCGCGCCTAACCAAGCCGGCGCCCCTCCGCCTCACTTCTTCCGTCGCTGCTCCGCCCAATACCGCCGCATGCGCTCCGATACCTCCCGCCGCTCGTCTTCCCCCATCCCCTTCCGTCCCCGTGCCGCTCCAGCCGGACGCCCGGACTCCACAGCCTCTAAACAAGCAATCGCCTGCTCAATCCGCCGCCTCTCCTCGCGCAATTCGTCAATCGATTTCTGTAAGTTCATAGCTGGCTCCATCCTAGAAAATAAGAAGCCAACTGACCATAGATACAAAAGGAGTTACCGTACCGGAATTATGAAAATTCCGTACTAATCGGTAGAAGGATATGCTCGCGAAGGGAGATACTACCCCTTCGCGAGCGGGCTTAGCTTATCGCGCCAGGAACGGCCATTCCCCAACGATGTGGTATCCGTAATTCGCCATCCCAAAATACACCCCGCCCAGAAATAGCAGCAAAATCGCCCCCAGTATCAACAACGCCATATACCACGGGAACCGCTTGCCCTCCCGGCTCAGCCACAGCAGATACGCCGCGAACACCCCGCTGAAGTACAGAAACACCATCGGCACCGACACCAGCATCAGGTTGATCACATCCGGCGTAGGAGTTACAATCGCCGCCAGCACCACAATCGCCAGAATCGCATACCGTGAGTTACGGACAAGAAACTGCGGAGTTACGATCCGCAGCAACGCCAGGAAGAAAATCAGAATCGGCAGTTCGAATACGATCGCCATGCCCAACATCACGTTCACAAACAGATCGAAGTACTGCGTGATCGAAATGAACGCATCCACGTCCTGCCCATACGCGATCCCCAACAGAAACGTCAGCCCAAACCGGAACGCCACAAAGTAAGCAAACACACCGCCCAGCACGAACAACCCCGCCGAACAAACCACGAACGGCACCGCCCAACGCCGCTCTTTCTTGTACAATCCCGGAGCGATGAATGACCATACCTGATACAACAGCCACGGCGACGCCAGAAACGTCGCGCACAAAATCGGAAGCTTCACCCAGATGATCGAAAACGCCTCCGTCGGGTCATTCACAATCAGCTTCGTATGTTCGAATCCCGCCTCCGCCAGCGCTCGCGTCGCCGGCCTCTGCACCGCCTGCCATAAGTCGCTCGTGAAGTATATACTTGCCACGAACGCCACGCCCACGCCCATCAGCGCCCGGATGATCCGCGTCCGCAGTTCCTCCAGATGCTCCATGAACGACATTCGCAACATGCCTTCCTCATCCGGATCC
>JBGSME010000181.1:0-5006 GCA_041740335.1 Bryobacteraceae bacterium
GGCGCTGAGAACCTCCACCTTCTCACTTCCACTGCTCGCCTCATCGCCGAGCTAGCTAATCTCCCCGTTCGTAACGATCAGCCCTTCATCGGACAGTCCGCCTTCGCCCACAAGGGCGGCATTCACGTCAGCGCCGTCCTCAAGGATTCCGCCACTTACGAACACATCCAGCCTGAAAAGGTTGGCAACCACCAGCGGGTCCTGCTCAGCGATCTCTCAGGCCGCGGCAATGTCCTGTATAAACTTCGCCAGCATGGCCTCGAAGACCGCCTCGCCGAGAATGCTCGCCGTGAACTCCTCGATCGCATCAAGCATCTCGAATATCTCGGCTACGAACTTGAGGCCGCCGAAGGCACTTTCGAATTGCTGGTTCGCGAGGCGCTCAATCCTGGGCTCCATTTTTTCGAAGTGATCAACTTCGAGGTCACGACGAAGATGGCCGGCTCGAAACCCTCCATCACTACCGCCACGGTCAACCTCAAAGCCCAGGATGGTGTCCACTCAGCCTCTGCCTCTGGTCATGGCCCTGTCAACGCTCTTGATCTCTGCCTCCGCCAGTGCCTCTCTGGACTCTATCCGGACATCGCGAGCGTACGCCTCACCGACTACAAAGTGCGCGTCCTTGAACCGAAGAAGGGTACTGCCGCCAAAGTCCGCGTGCTGGTCGAATGGTCTGATTGCAAACGCTCTTGGGCCACCGTGGGCGTTTCCGATAACGTCATTGAGGCTTCCTGGCTCGCTCTGGTCGACGCTATCCGTCTTGAACTCATGCGAATTACTGAAAAAGATGCATCGGTCCAGAACGCACTCGAAGAATATGGTTGGGGCGTCTAACCCCCACCGGACCTGATCTCCGATGCCGTCCCGGCACCTCCTCTCCCAGCACATCCCGCCCTTTATTCGTGTCGTCGTCGTCGAAAGCGGCTCTCGCCATCTCCTCGAAGATCTCCTTCCTGGAATTTACGAAAATCACCGCGACACTTTGGAGTCTCTCGATCTCGTCACCTGCTATGCCGGTCTTCCCCGAACTTTCGACGCCTCCAAGGGCGGCGTTTTTCGTGTTTCTGATTTTGCCGGTGCTCAAGGCCGAGCCCGGCTTTACGGACTCCTAAACCAGCGCAAGCCCTCGATCCTAGGCGTCATCTGCGCCGGAGAGGCCGTCATGACCAAGTGGAAATGGGCGCTCGCCATCAACGTTCCTGCCAAAATTTTCGTCCTCAACGAAAACGGCGACTATTTCTGGCTCGACTATTCCAATTGGAAAACCATCCGCCATTTCGTCCTCTTCCGTGCCGGTCTCGCTGGCGCCGGCGCCGTTCGTCTCCTTGCCCGCATCTTTGCGTTTCCATTTACCCTCGCTTATCTGTTAACCTATGCTGCTGCGGCCCATCTCCGCAGATACAGTAGGCTCAAAGCATGAAAGCAATCCTCGTTCACCATCCCGGCGGTCCTGAGACAATGCATCTTGAGGACATCGCCACACCACAACCCGGACCCGGACAGGCCCTTGTTCGCATCGCCGCCGCCGGCGTCAACTTCATCGATATCTATTTCCGAACCGGCCTCTACAAAGCTCCCGAGTCTCCAGTCGCCATTGGCATGGAAGCTTCGGGCGTCGTTGAATCCGTCGCCCCCGATGTAACCGGACTGGTGCCCGGTGACCGTGTCGCCTACGCCATGAATCGCGGATCTTACGCGGAATTCCACGCCGTGCCCGCTTGGCAACTCGTCAAGGTGCCTGATGCCCTTGACCTGAATCAGGCCGCCGCGGCCATGCTCCAAGGCATGACCGCTCACTATCTCAGCCACTCCACTTGGCCGCTAAAATCCGGTGACACTTGCCTCATTCACGCCGCTGCTGGTGGTGTAGGTCTCCTGCTCATTCAGATGGCCAAAATGCGCGGTGCCCACGTCATCGGAACAGTATCCACTGCCGAAAAGGCCGCTAAGGCCAAAGCGGCCGGCGTTGACGATATCGTCCTATACACGGAAACCGATTTCGCCAAGGAAACGCGCCGGATCACCAGCGGCCGCGGCGTTGATGTAGTCTACGACTCTGTGGGTGCCTCCACTTTCGAAGGCTCCCTCGACTCCCTTCGGCCCCGCGGACTCATGGTCTCCTACGGAAACGCCTCCGGACCAGTTCCACCCGTTGCTCCCCTCGTCCTCAATCAAAAGGGTTCGCTCTTCCTCACCCGCCCCACTTTGGCGCACCACTGCGCCGATCGCGACGAACTGGTTTGGCGCGCTGGCGATGTTCTCTCGTGGATCGCTGCAGGCCAACTCAAACTACACATCGATCGCACCTATCCGATGTCGGAGGCCGCCCAGGCCCACATCGACCTTGCTGGCCGTAAGACCACCGGCAAACTGCTGCTCGACCCCTCCAAATGATCCCTACCGCCGAATTTTCAGAGCGGTGCCTACGGCTTGCCGCCGATCTCGCCGGACTGGAAGTCGACGCGTTGCTCGTTACGTCCATACCGAGCATTCGCTACCTGACCGGCTTCACCGGATCCAACGCGATTCTCCTGCTTGAACCTTCCCGAACCACTCTCTACACCGATCCGCGTTACAGCATTCAAGCGCACCGCGAAACCACCTGCCGTGTCAATATCTCCCGCGGATCAACCCACCTGGCTCTGCTCCCTCGCCTCAAGAAGCTCAGCCGCATTGGCTTCGATCCCGCTCATCTCAATGTTTCCATCCACGGGCATTGGGCCGCTGCTGCTGACCTGTTCCCTCTCCCTGGCCTCGTCGAGACCCACCGCATGGTAAAGTCCGCGGCGGAAATCAAACTCATCCGCGAATCGGTTCACATCAACTCCCGCGCCTTCGCCGCCGCGATCCGCCGCTGGAAGCCCGGATTTACAGAAACCGATCTCGCCGCTGAGATCGATTACCGCCAACGCAAACTCGGAGCCGAGGGACCGTCGTTCGACCCCATTGTCGCCTCCGGACCCCGATCCGCCCTCCCGCACGCCCGTCCTACGCGCGCTCCGATTGCCGCCGATGCGCTATTATTAATAGATATGGGTGCCCTGTACGAGGGCTATGCGAGCGATATGACTCGCGTTGTGTATACGGGCAAGCCAAGCCAAACGATAAAGGATTTCTACAACCCGGTTCTTGAAGCCCAACTCGCCGCGATAGACGCCGTGCGGGCCGGCCAAACCGCCGCCTCCGTTGACCGCGCAGCCAGAAAATCACTTCGGGCTCACAAACTGCATGACCTGTTCACCCACTCTACCGGCCACGGCGTCGGTCTCGAGATTCACGAAGGTCCCGGACTTCGAAAGTCTGACCACACCGTCCTCCGTTCCGGAATGGTCATTACCGTCGAACCCGGCATCTACCGCGAGGGCTTCGGCGGTGTTCGCATCGAGGACATCGTTCTCGTAACCGATACCGGCTGTGAGGTCCTCACTCCGTCCCCGAAAGAGCTAGTCGCCATCTGACCCCTATCATGACCATCGACGAAATCAAACAGCTAATCGACCTCGTCAACGACAGCGGCATCGCCGAACTCGAACTCGAGCGCGGCGGCAATCGCGTCCGCATCCGGCGCTCCGTCGGTACGGTCCCTCCTGAAATTGTCCTCCATCCCGCAGCTTCCTCCCATGCCGCCGCTGCCGCTCCCGCCGCCACTGCCCCCATGGTCGGTGAAACCGTCAATCCCACCGCCGTCACGTCGGACTCGAACCTCATCCTCGTAAAAGCTCCCATCGTCGGCACGTTCTACGAAGGTGCCAGCCCAGGCTCACCACCCTTCGTCAAACCCGGCGATTCGGTCCAGCCCGGCCAAATCCTCTGTATCATCGAATCGATGAAGCTCATGAACGAAATCGAAGCGGACTACGGCGGTGTCGTCGTAGCGCGTCTCGTCGAAAATGGTCGCCCCGTCGAATACGGCGAGGCCCTCTTCTCCATCCGGCCCGCCTGATGTTTCGCAAAATTCTCATTGCCAATCGTGGCGAAATCGCCCTCCGCGTCATTTGCGCCTGCAAGGACCTCGGTGTCAAAACTGTCGCCGTCTACTCCGAAGCCGACCGCAACTCGCTCCACGTCCGTTTCGCCGACGAAGCCGTTTGCATCGGCCCTGCAAAAAGCGCTCGATCCTATCTCGATATTCCGTCCGTGATCAGTGCCGCCGAGATCACCAACGTCGACGCGATTCATCCGGGCTACGGCTTCCTCAGCGAGAACCCGCGCTTCGCTGAGGTCTGCGAAGAGTCCAACATCAAGTTCATTGGTCCCCAACCCGAGATCACCCGGCTCATGGGCCTGAAACAGGAAGCTCGCGCCGCCATGAAGAAGGCCGGTATTCCGATCCTACCCGGTTCCGGCGGCATCATTCATTCGGCGGAGGAGGCCGCCGTTATCGCGGCTGAAATCGGCTATCCGGTCCTCGTCAAGGCTTCCGCCGGCGGTGGCGGTCGCGGCATGCGCGTCGTTCACAACCCCGAAGATCTCCCGTCGTTGTTTACCCAAGCCCAGCAGGAAGCGGCGGCCGCCTTCTCGTGCGCCGACGTCTATATCGAGAAGTTCGTTTCCTCTCCCCGCCACATCGAGTTCCAGGTTCTTGCCGACGAACACGGTTCGGTCAAAGTCCTTGGCGAGCGCGAATGCTCCATCCAGCGCCGTCACCAGAAACTCATCGAAGAAGCCCCATCGCCTGCGCTTTCCCCCGAACTGCGCGCCTCCATGTCCGCGCGCCTTGAGAACGCTCTCGCTGCGGTCGGCTACAGTAACGCAGGCACCGTTGAATTCCTCATGGTTGCCTCCGGTGATCTCTACTTCATCGAAGTGAACGCCCGCATCCAGGTCGAACACCCCGTTACTGAACTCGTAACCGGAGTCGACCTCGTCAAAAGCCAGATCCTAATCGCCGCCGGCTATAAGTTGCAGGACATCCTCCCGGACAAGGTTGAGATCCGCGGCCACGCCATCGAGTGCCGCATCAACGCTGAGCACCCAGAGAAATTCACCCCTTCCCCAGGCCGCGT
>JBGSME010000182.1:0-9140 GCA_041740335.1 Bryobacteraceae bacterium
GTCTTGTCCTCGAGATCGCCCGCGCGTGGAGCGAACTGCAGGCCCGCCCGCGCCGCCCGGCGCTTTTTCTCTTCACCGCCGCCGAAGAGGCTGGTCTGCGCGGCGCCGAGTATTTCGTGAACAACCCCGTCGCCGGAGCCGCAAAACTGGCCCTCGATCGCATCGGACTCGTATTGAACTTCGACTCGTTCTTTCCGTTCGGCCCCACGCGGGACCTTGTAATCGCCGGCGCGGAGCGCACAACCTGGGCCGGACGAATCGTCGCGTTAGGAGAGCGCTATGCCGTTTCCATCGCCCCGGATCCACGTCCCGGCCAGGGGGGCTTCTTCCGCTCCGATCACTTTCCGTTCGCCCGCGCCGGAGTAGCCGCCGTCAGCCTGAATGGAGGCCGCGAATTTGTCGCCAAGGCCGAACAATCGCAACTGCGCCTCGCCGAATACGGCACGAAACACTATCACCGCGTTTCCGATGAATTCGCCGATGACTGGGACTTCAGCGGAATGGAGCAGGCCGGCCGCTTCGGCATGGCGCTGGCTCTCGACGCCGCCAACGCCACGGAACCGGTCCGCTGGACCAAATAAGCCGCCCGCTCAAAATCCAATCCGCAAACCCAACCGGAAGAATCGCTGATCGTTCCCCTCCCGGCCTGTGTTCTGCACACTGCCAATCAGGCCAAAGTTGCCGGATGAAACATCCGAGTTAGGGCTCCCGAAATGAGGCGTATTCGAGATATTAAATGCCTCACCGCGGAACTGTACCGTAATTCGCTCGTTGACGTTGAACTTACGAAACCCCCCCATGTCGAAATTGATGAGTCCAGGGCTTCGCAACACTCCCGTCCCGCACGTTCCGAAACGAGCCGTGTTCCGATCCACAGCATTCGGATCGGCTAGATTGCTTCGGTCCCACCACCGGGTACGCTCGCCAATCGTTGTCACCGGTCCGAGGCAGTCGGCGAACTGGCCCGAGCCCGGCGCGTTCAATACGGTGGCCGGAGCCGTCGGAGTTACCGGAGTCCCGGTGTTGAACCGCGACAAGACGTTGATCTGCCACCCGCCGAGTAGCGCTGACCCGACGCCGCTTCCCGCCCATCGCTTCCCGCGGCCGAACGGCAGTTCCGCCATCCCGCTGATTACCACGTTGTGACGGATGTCGAGCGGCAGCGGACCATAGTTCTTGTCCCAATACGCCGGATGGTTCACACGCGGCGATGACGACGAAGTTTCCGCCCCATAGCCAAGCCCGTGACCCCACGTATACGAAAGCTGCATCTGATAGCCACCCCGAAATTGTCTCTGCAAACGAGCCTGCAGTGAATCGTATTTCGTCGTCCCGAGGTGGCCGATAAAGGTGGTTGCCGCCGTGCGTCCAAACTTCTGCTGCAGTTGCCGTCCCGCGTTGCCCGCGCCCAAATCCGCCCAGTTCGCATTTAGAAACGCCGTTTGGCGGATAGATCGCGTCGCTACATAGCCCGCTGACCCAATCCAGCTCCCCAACTGCTTCTCCATTGTGAAATTCCAGGACTGCACGTAGCCTCGTTTGAAATTCCCATCGGCCGTGATAAACGCCGCCGTGCCAGGCAGCGGCAGGCGCTCCTGTTCGGGCACGATCGGGCTCGCTGGAAGCCCCTTGTCGAGGGTTGTTGAGTACGACCATGTGCTGTCGAACGCCAGATCCTGCACGAACTGTATGGGGTAATTTGCCCGCAGGTCGCGCGCCAGGCTGAACGGGTCATAAGTGATGCCATATCCCGCACGCGCGATCAGCGTGTCGGTGACTCTCCATGCAAGGCCAAGCCGCGGCGAGAACAACTTCTTGCTCTGGTGCAGGCCGCAGTCCTTGGGAGTCGAACCAAGTCCGCACAATACAGACTCGTTCGTGTCGAAATCGTACTTCTCCAATCCCCGATTGGGTCGCGTAGGAGCCGGATAGTATTCCCAGCGAATCCCGTAAGACAACGTTAGTCGCGGAGTAACCTGCCATCGGTCTCGCGCATAAAGACTGTAGAAATTGGCGCCCAGCGTGTACTCGGGAACAGACAGCACGTTGCGCCCAGCCTCGCGCGGAAGCCCCAGCAGCAGCGATCCGATTGTGTTGTAGTCGTTCGCCGCCGGACCACCCCGTAGCGTCGTCGTCGCATTGCGGAACGTGAACCCGCCAGCCGGACCGCCTACCGCGCCCGCCGCGTTTGCCACGCCCTGGTTTAGCCGCAGTTGGTAGATATCCGTGCCGAAACGCACATCGTGCGCGCCCTTTGACCAGTTCCCGTTGAACACGTATTGATACTGGTAATCGCGGCCGAAGAACGGCGAGTTATTAGCGTTGCCAAGGATCGAGAAGCCGTCGAGCGGCATGCGTCCCAACCCTCCGGCGAATGACGTATCCCCGTTCGTCCCCGGTATCCCCAGCACATCCCGCCCTACATTCTTATCGAGATCCGGGAACAATGCGTTCGTGTCGAGTAACATCGTCCCGAAATAGGCGTCAAAGATGAGATTCGAAGAGGCGGCGTAAGTCGTGGAGATCGTGCCGGAATAAGTATTCCCAAAACCGTTGCCCGGCCGCGAGTCGGTCGGATGCACCGCTGGCCCCGCCAATATTCCGAACGGAGCGGGATTGTCCGTGCTGTAGTCGAGAAAGCTCAGCCGGAGGAACATCGTCCACTTGTCAGTCAGACTGATGTTGACCTTCGAGTCGATCTGATCGCGATCGTAGGCGTAGTTGATCGCCGCCAGATAGTTAAGATTCAATCCCAAAGCCCCCTGCCCCGGAGAGTTCGGCAACGGCCAATCCGGCAGGTCCACAATCTTCCTCGACGGGCCGGAAAAACGTGAACGCGGGATCTGATTGTTCGGAAACGCCACCCGGTCCCGCGCGTACGCATTCGTGTTGGCTGGATTGTACGCCCCGCCCGACATCGGATCGAAGATCGCCGTTGGCGACCCCGACAAATCTCCCGCTCGCATCGCCGCCGTCGGCACATCAAGGAAGCTCTGCGCATTTTGCCGCTCGGAGGTGCGCTCATAGCTCAGAAAGAAGAATGCCCGGTTCTTCTTGATCGGCCCGCCAATCGTGCCGCCGCCCTGGTTGTAAATGTACTTCGGCTGGTTCGCCGCCCGATTGCTGAAATAAGGATAGGCGCTCAATTTCTGATCGAAATGATACAAGTAACCCGAACCATGAAACTGATTCGTTCCGGACTTGATCTGTAAGTTGATCGCCGCCCCTCCCGCCAACCCCTGTTCCGCATCGAACGAATTCGTAACCACATTCACAACTTCAATCGATTCGAGCGTCGGGTTGATCCCCGTCATGTGAGGTAGATTCGGATTGTACGAAGTAGTCCCGTCGATGCGGACGTTGTTGTTCTGATCGCTGGTGCCGTTCACTGAATACCGCACAGATCGCGTCGGATTCGCCGGCACCGAGTGTGCGTTTCGCGGCGGCGTGAATCCGGGCAGAGTCCCCAGCAGCATTTGGTAGTTCCGGCCAACCGGGATCGGTACGTTTTCGAGCGTCTTGCTGTCCACTTCATGACGCACTTCAGCACGGTCGGTCTGCAGGGCAACCGTGTTGGCTTCCACTGTCACCTGCTCGCTAACTTCACCCACCTCGAGCCGCGCGTCCACGCGGGTCAGATTGTTTACTTTCACGTCCACACCGGACTGGTTGAACACGCGAAATCCCGTGGCTTCTACGCTTACCGTGTATGTGCCGGGCGTGATCGTTGCGAACCGGTAAGTCCCCGTTTCGTTCACCGCCGTTTCGCGCGCCGTGCCGGTGGCCAGGCTCTTGATCGACACCTTCGCTCCGGGAATGGCTGCGCCACTGCCGTCAGTAACATTTCCAACCAATCCTCCGTAAAGGATCTGCCCCCGTGCCTCCGGCAGAGTTCCCAATGCGCAGACAGCCACCAAAATCAGCACCCTGAAGCGAAGTGCATGCATGTTCATGATCTAACCTCGCATGCATCATACTACATTCGCCGGATGCCCATCCAGGGACGCTCAGACCTCTTGCTCCGGTTCCTTAGAAGCCGATTCGCAAACCCAACCGGAAGAAGCGCTGATCGTTCCCCTCTCGGCCCGTGTTCTGCACGCTCCCGATCAACCCAAAGTTGCCAGACGAAACATCCGAGTTCGGATTTCCGAAATGAGGCGTGTTAGATATGTTGAACGCCTCGCCCCGGAGCTGGACAGTAATGCGCTCGTTGACGTTGAACTTACGAAATACACTCGTGTCGAAATTCACCAGGCCAGGGCCACGGAGCACGCCCGTTCCGCAAGTCCCGAAACGCGGAGTATTGCGATCGATCGCATTGGGATCGCCAAGATTGCTCCTGTCCCACCACCGCGTCCGTTCCCCGATCGTGGTCACTGGGCCAAGGCAGTCGGCAAACTGTCCGGAGCCAGGCGCATTCAAAACGGTGCCCGGAGCTGTCGGAGTTACCGGCGTCCCCGTGTTGAATCGCGACAGAAAATTGATCTGCCATCCGCCGAGTAGCGCTGACCCAACGCCGCTTCCCGCCCACCGCTTCCCGCGGCCGAACGGCAATTCGGCCATGCCGCTGATCACCACGTTGTGTCGGATGTCGAGCGGTAGCGGACCGTAGTTCTTGTCCCAATACGCCGGATGATGCACGCGCGGCGCAGCCGTCGATGCCTCGGCCGTGTACCCCAGCGAATGGCCCCAAGTATAGGAAAGTTGCATCTGGTACCCGCCCCGGAATCGCCGCTGCAAACGGGCCTGCAGTGAATCGTATTTAGCCGTACCCATGTGGCCGATGAAGGTGGTCGCCGCCGTGCGTCCGAACTTCTGCTGAAGCTGCCGGCCGGCATTGCCTCTCCCTAAGTCCGCCCAGTTCGCATTCAGAAACGAAGTCTGGCGGATCGATCGCGTCGCGACATATCCGGCCGACCCGATCCAATTCCCAATCTGCTTCTCCATCGTGAAATTCCAGGACTGCACGTAACCGCGCCTGAAATTGCCATCGGCAGTTATAAACGCTGCCGTGCCCGGTAGCGCCAGACGCTCCTGTTCGGGTACAAGCGGTGTCGCCGGAAGCCCCTGATCAAGCGTCGTCGAGTAGGACCATGTGCTGTCAAACGCCAGGTTCTGCACGAATTGAATTGGATAATTCGCGCGCAAATCGCGCGCTAGGCTGAACGGGTCGTAAGTGATCCCGTACCCGGCGCGGACGATAAACGTATCGGTTGCTCTCCACGCAAGGCCGAGCCGCGGCGAGAATAACTTCTTGCTCTGATGCAGGCCGCAGTCCTTCGGCGTGGACCCAAGTCCGCACAAAACAGATTCATTCGTGTCGAAATCGTATTTCTCCAAACCCCGATTGGGTCGCGTCGGAGCCGGATAGTATTCCCAGCGCACACCGTAAGATAACGTCAGGCGCGGCGTCACCTGCCAGCGGTCCCTAAGATACAGGCTGTAGAAGTTAGCGCCGAGATTGTACTCGGGGACTGATAGTATGTTGCGGCCGGCCTCGCGCGGAAGCCCCAGTAGCAATGATCCGATCGTGTTGTAGTCGTTCGCTGCCGGCCCGCCGCGTTGCGTCGTTGTGGCGTTCCGGAACGTGAAGCCGCCGGCTGGTCCGCCAACTGCGCCCGCCGCGTTCGCTACTCCCTGGTTCAATCGCAATTGATAGACATCCGTCCCAAAACGGACGTCGTGCGCACCCTTTGCCCAGTTTCCGTTGAACACATATTGATACTGATAGTCGCGGCCGAAGAAGGGCGAGTTGTTCGCGTTGCCAAGGATCGAGAAGCCATCGAGCGGCATGCGCCCGAGGCCGCCAGAGAAAGTGCTGTCCCCGTTCGTTCCTGGAATCCCCAGAATGTCCCGCCCCACATTTTGGTCAAGATCGGGAAACAATGCGTTCGTGTCCAGCAACATCGTGCCGAAGTAGGCATCGAAGATAAGATTCGGTGTGGCCGCATACGTTGTCGAGATCGTTCCCGAATAAGTGTTCCCAAATCCGTTGCCCGGGCGTGAGTCTGTCGGATGCACCGCTTGCCCTGCCAATATCCCGAACGGAGCCGGATTGTCGGTGCTGTAGTCGAGATAACTGAGTCGCAGGAACGCTGTCCATTTGTCCGTCAAACTTATGTTGACCTTCGAGTCGATCTGATCGCGGTCATAGGCATAGTTGATCGCGGCCAGGTAGTTGAGATTGAGTCTCAACGCTCCCTGCCCAGGCGAGTTCGGCAACGGCCAGTCCGGCAGATCCACAATGTTTCTGGACGGTCCCGAAAAGCGTGACCGTGGGATCTGGTTGTTCGGAAAGGCCGTGCGGTCGCGCGCGAACGCATTCGTGTTGGCGCGATTGAACGCCACCCCCGACATCGGGTCGAAAATCGCCGTCGGCGACCCGGACAGATCTCCGGCGCGCATCGCCGCCGTCGGTACGTCGAGGAACCGCTGGGCATTTTGCCGTTCCGAGGTGCGCTCATAGCTCACGAAGAAGAACGCTCTGTTTTTCTTGATCGGGCCGCCTATCGTGCCGCCGCCCTGATTGTAGATATATTTCGGCCGGTCCGCGGCGCGATTGCTGAAGTAAGGATACGCGCTCAGGGTCTGGTTGAAATGATACAGATAGGCCGATCCGTGAAAGTCATTCGTTCCGGACTTGATCTGTAAGTTGATGGCCGCGCCTCCCGCCAGGCCCTGCTCGGCGTCGAAAGAATTCGTCACCACATTTACCACCTCAATCGACTCCAGCGTCGGATTGATGCCCGTCATATGAGGCAGGTTCGGATTGTAGGACGTGGTCCCGTCGATACGGACGTTATTGTTCTGGTCGCTGGTGCCGTTCACCGAATAGCGCACCGAGCGCGTCGGATTCGCCGGCACCGAATGCGCGTTCCGTGGCGGCGTGAACCCGGGCAGCGTACCCAATAGCATTTGATAGTTCCTGCCAACCGGGATCGGCACGTTCTCGAGTGTCCTGCTGTCTACATCGTGGCGCACCTCCGCCCGATCCGTTTGCAGCGCCACCGTGCTGGCTTCTACTGTCACCTGCTCGCTAACTTCACCTACTTCGAGCCGCGCGTCCACGCGAGTCAAATTGTTCACTTTGACCTCCACGCCGGACTGGTTGAACACCCGGAAGCCCGCGGCTTCAACGCTCACCGTGTAGGTGCCAGGCGTGATCGTCGCAAAGCGAAAGGTCCCCGCTTCGTTCGCCGTGGACTCACGCGACGTGCCTGTGGCCAGGTTCTTGATCGACACCTTCGCTCCCGGTATCGCGGCGGCGCTGCCGTCCGTCACGTTGCCCACCATTCCCCCGTATAGGATTTGGGCTTGCGCAGCGGGCGAAATCGCCAACGCCAGCAAAGCGGTCACCCCGAGTGGTTGTGCTAAAAATGAATATAGCTTCATTAACAAACCTCGAATGAATAATACTATACTTCGAGGTTTGACTAGCCCGGCCCGTCCTTAGCTCCCCAGCCACCGCTCCGCAAGCCCCTCCGCCGGACCCTCCAGATCCACCGGATCGCTCGCCATTTTCTGATCCCCCTCGTAAAACACTGCGCGAACCCCGTCCGCCGTCGGCTGCAGTTCGAGCCGCCGCTCAACATCGTCCCAACGTGCTTCTAGGCGAAGCACCGAGTCAATCCACGTCGGCCGCACCAGGATTCGCCGTGCATGCCCGGCCCTCCGGCAAGCCACAATCAACGCGCCCGCAAACGGTCCGGACTTCAGCGCCTCCTCGACTGGTGCGCGCCGCAAAGCCGCGCTTCGCTCCGCTTTTTCCGCGGCCCGTGCCCGCGCGATCGCCTCCGGATCCTGCTCCTCTCGCGACTCCAGTGCCTTCAGGTTGTTTTCGAGGTTGTCTAGAAAGCTCATTGTCTTATTCTTTCACCGATCGCGTAGAATGGGAGCACCCGTGTTACTTGTGCTGTGCTTCTTCGTTCCCGCATTCGCGATTGCCGCCGAGTTGCCCGCTCGCGCCGCCGCCATTCTTCAGGCCAATTGCGGCTCATGTCACGCCGCTGCCGCAATGTCCGGCTTGAATCTCTCCGAACGTCGGCTCGCCCTGAAGGGAGGCGTGAAGGGGCCTTCGATCACGCCTGGTAACGCCGCCGCAAGTTTGCTCTACGCGGCCGTCCGGCACGACGGATCACTCAAGATGCCGCCGGGAAAGAAACTCTCTGACGCCGACGTGGAAACATTGCGCCAGTGGATCGATGCCGGCGCCGAGTGGCCTGCCGTCGATGCCTCTCCCGCCGCATCCGCGTGGTGGTCGTTCCGAAAGCCAACTCGCCCCGAAATCCCGAAAGTAGCGGGCGCCCCGACTTCAGTGGACGCCTTCGTACTGAAAGCTCTCCGCGAGCAAGGGCTCACCCCGGCCCCGGAAGCTGATCGCGCCACTCTCATACGCCGCGCCTATTATGACCTCCACGGACTTCCTCCAACCGCCTCCCAGGTGCGCGCCTTCGTCGCCGACCCCTCGCCGAAAGCGTTCAGTCAACTCGTCGATAACCTGCTCGCTTCCCCGCGCTACGGCGAGAAATGGGGACGCTTCTGGCTCGACTTGGTCCGCTACGCCGACACCGCCGGCTTCGAAGCCGATCCCTACACCGCCGACGCCTGGCGCTATCGCGACTACGTAATCGATGCGTTCAATCGCGACAAACCCTATGACCGCTTCGTCAAGGAACAAATCGCCGGCGACGAAATCTATCCCGAGGACGTCAACGCCCGCGTCGCCACCGGCTACTACTGCATCGGCCCCAATCGCGACATCAATCCGGAACAGGCCGAAGTAAATCGCGAAGAGACGCTCACCGATTGGGTGGATACCACCGGCGCGGCCTTCCTTGGCCTCACCGTCGGCTGTGCCCGCTGCCACGATCATAAGTTCGATCCGATCCCCAAACGCGACTACTACCGCATGCAGGCCGTCTTCACGCCAATGGTCAAAACGCGTGTCGCCCTCTCGTTCCTCCCCGGCCTCAATTGGGACACCATGCAGAATCGCAACGAGGTGAAGATGCAGGAAATGGCCGATCGTATCGAAGACGCGCAATCCCGCTGCAAGGCTTCCCTCTACCAACAGAAGCTGGCCCGGCTCGACGCCGAGACCCGCGCCGCCGTCGAGACCGGGTCCACCCGCCGCACCCCGC
>JBGSME010000183.1:0-2865 GCA_041740335.1 Bryobacteraceae bacterium
GCGCTGGCGAAGCGTGTCGAGCGGTCCGCCGATGCGCTGGGGGAAGCCTACCGGCTGCTGTTTTCGCGGGCGCCCACCGAGCAGGAGCGCGGGATGGCGCAAGAGTTTCTTCGCGAGGGTACGATGAAACAATTGGCGCAAGTGCTGCTGACTACCAATGAATTTCTATTCGCGGACTGAGAACATCCGGCCATGATCTCTCGACGGTCTCTCTTATCGAACCTTGGCGCCGGATTTGGATTGACTGCTTTTTCAGTGCTGCAGGCACAGAGCACGCTGGCTCCGCGTGCGCCGCACTTTGCCGGCAAGGCTAAGCACGTAATCTTTCTTTTCCTCAACGGCGGTTTGTCGCACGTGGATACGTTCGATCCGAAGCCGGAACTGCAGAGACGTCACGGGCAGCCGATGCCGGGCGGGAACCCGCGCACGGAGCGCACCACCGGAAGTCTGTTACGGTCACCGTTCGCGTTTCGGCGGTGCGGGCAGTCCGGGCTCGAGGTGAGTGAGATTTTTCCGGAGCTCGGCGCGTTGATTGACGATGTCTGCGTGGTGCGCTCCACCTACACCCACAATCCGATTCACGAGTCCGCGTTGATGATGATGAACAGCGGCGACATTCAACCGGGCCGGCCATCGATGGGCTCGTGGCTGACTTATGGCTTGGGTACGGAGAATCAGAGCCTGCCCGGCTTCGTGGTTTTGTGTCCGGGCGTTCCGGTTGTGGGGCCGCCGCTGTGGAACTCGGCCTTCCTGCCGGCCGCGTATCAGGGGACCCATATCCGCAGCAACGAGTCCGATCCATACAAGTTGATCCCGAATCTGCGCAACGAGGAATACACGTTCGTTGAGCAGCGGAAGCAGATTGACCTCCTGGCGGGTCTGAACCGAATCCACGCATCGGCGCGAGACAACGATCCTGAGTTGGATTCCACTGTGCAATCGATGGAGGTTGCATACCGGATGCAGACTGAGGCGCTGGACGCCTTCGATGTGAATCGTGAGCCGGCGGCGATCCGCGAAGAATATGGAGCAACGGACAATGACTTCGCTCGCGGATGCCTGTTGGCGCGGCGATTGGTAGAGCGCGGTGTACGCATGGTGCAAATCTATTACGGCAACGGCCAGCCGTGGGACAACCATGACGACATCCTGATCCATCGGAAACTGGCGGCGCGCACGGATCGGCCGATCGCGGCGCTGATTCGCGACCTGAAGCGGCGCGGCCTTTTCGAGCAAACGGTAATCATCGTGGGGAGCGAGTTTGGGCGGACGCCGACGGTGGAAAACAGCGCGGCGGTGAAGGTGCAGGCCGGGCGCGATCACAATCCCTACGGTTTCACGACACTGCTGGCCGGCGGAGGGTTCCGAGGCGGGATGGCGTACGGGGCAACGGACGACTTCGGTTTTCGCGCGATGGAGAACAAGGCCCACGTGCATGATATCCATGCCACAGTGCTAAACCAGTTGGGTCTGGATCACACGCGGCTGACGTTCCGCTACTCGGGCCGCGACTTCCGGCTGACCGACGTGGCCGGCCGGGTCATTAAGGAGATCGTATCATGATGAAAGTTCTGGAAAGACGCTCTTTCCTGCGCCTGCCGGCCGCGCTTGCGGCCACGCCGCTGTTGCCTGCGGCGGCCAAGCAGCGGGAAGGCATCTTCGTGATCATGCAGACGCCGTTCCACGACGATCTGGGGATTGACGAAGAAACACTGCGAAAAGAGACGGATTTTCTTTGCCGCGGACGTGTTCACGGCATCGTCTGGCCGGCGGGAGCGGGCGAGACTAATTCGCTCTCGTTCAACGAACGCATGCGTCATTCGGCGGCGGTGGTGAAAGAGGCCAAGGGACGTACCACGGTTCTGATCGGGGTTCACGGGGTGAACAAGTTCGAGGCCATGGAATACGCCCGCCATGCGGAAAAGATCGGCGCGGATGGGATCCATGCGCTCGGACCGACCGACGGCTTTGGCGACAGCCGCATCATGGAGGACTACTTCACTGCCATCGCGTCGGTCTCAAAGCTGCCCATGTGCATGCAGGTTTCAAACGCCGGTATGTCCACGGACTTCCTGTTGCGGATGGCCGACAAAATCCCGTCGCTGCGAATCCTCAAGCTTGAATCCGGCGATGTGGCTCACGACGTCAGCCGTGTTGTGAAGGAGCGGAAGCGGACGTTGATCCCCTCTACGGGCGGCGGAGCGATGAATCTCTATAACGAAATGGAGCGCGGATCCGGGGGCACGATGGCGGGCGCTGGGTTCGCCGATATTCAGGCGCAAGTGTGGGACTGGTTTCACGAGGGCAAGAAGAAGGAATCGCACGATCTCTTCATGAAGTTTCTTCTGTCAGCGGTTCTCGAGCGGCGCGTTGGTTTCGTGATTCAGAAAGAGATTCTACGGCGCCGCGGCATCTTTAAAAACGTTGTGATGCGGCGCACCAGCCGCTTTACGATGGATGCCGCCGATCTGCGGGAACTCGATCAGATCATGGAATTGCTGCGGCCGCATTTTCGGGCTTGAAGCGGAAGGGTAAGCCATGAAGCCAATCTGGAAAAATGACGACGCTCTCTTCGCGATCGCGCGCAAGGAACTGTTCAGCGCCGTTGTCGGCGATGTGATGGACAAGATGGGATTCCGGCGCCAGTTCCTTCCGCCGCGCATCTTGCCGCTGGACCGTTCGATGGTAACTATCGGCCGCGCGATGACGGTGCTCGAGGCCGATTGCTTTGAGGACTCCGGCTTCGGTTTGATGTTCGAGGCGCTCGATGGGCTTCAGAAGAACGAAGTGTACGTCTGCGCGGGAGCGTCGCCGCGGTACGCGCTATGGGGCGAACTGATGAGCATCCGCGCGATGCGTTGAGAT
>JBGSME010000184.1:0-2867 GCA_041740335.1 Bryobacteraceae bacterium
TCACCGCCGAAGCCGCCGACGTCGTCTACATGGGCCACTCCCTCGACAAGCTCCCCAAGCTGTTCGAGGTTTCCCGCCGCGCCGTTTCCACCGCCTGGCAGAACATCATCGTCTTCGCCGTGTGCGTCAACGTCATCGCCATCGGCCTGGCATCCACCGGAATCATGGGCCCGCTCGGCGCGGCGTTCACCCACCAGATCGCCTCGTTCCTGGTGATGCTCAATTCGCTCCGCCTGCTGGCCGTTGAGAAGCCCGCCCGGGAACGAAAGTCCAGCCATTGGATCACGGCGGCCGAGCGGCGGTGGAAGCTGTGGCTGTCGCGCCTGGAGCCGCGCGAATGGCTGCACCATGCGTGGGAGAATCGCCACAACTACTATCGGCCTACCGCCATTGCCACCGCCGTGATGTTCTTGCTGAACGGCTTCTACAGCGTCGGCCCCGACGAAGTGGGCGTCGTCGAACGCTTCGGCCGCAAGGTGCTCCCCTACAGCGAGCCGGGCCTCTACTACAAGCTGCCCTGGCCAATTGAAAAACTCACCCGCGTGAAGGCGCGCCAGATTCGCGTGGCCGAGATCGGCTTCCGCTCCTCGGCCGGCCCAACCGAAGCGGAACCTGCCGCCTACGAGTGGAACGTGCAGCATCGCGGCGGGCGCTTTCAACGGCGCCCTGAAGAATCACTGATGGTCTCTGGCGACCAGAATATGACCGAGCTCACCGCCACCGTTCACTACCGCCTTTCCGCGCCCGGCGATTTTCTCTTTCGCCAAATGGACGGCGAAACTACGGTCCGCGTGGCCACCGAATCGGTGCTCCAATCGGTGATCACAAGTACGCCGCTCGATCAGGCCCTTACCTCCAACCGCCGCGACATAGAAACACGCACGAAGAAGCTGCTCCAAGAGCGGCTGGACCGTTACGCCGCCGGCGTCGAAATCGTTCTCGTGAAACTGCTCGACGTCCATCCGTCACTCGAAGTCGTCGACGCCTTCCGCGACGTCTCCGGCGCGTTTGAAGAGAAGAACCGCTTGATCAACGAAGCCGAAGGCTATCGCAATGAGCAGATCGCGCTTGCCCGCGGCAATGGCGAAGCCAGCAAACTCGCCGCCGCCGGATATTCGCTGGGACGCAAGAACCGCTCCGCCGGCGACGCTGCCCGCTTCACCCAAACCGAGGCCGCCTTCCGCGCCAATCCAGGCGTAACGGAAAAGCGTCTCTATCTCGAAACCATGGAACAGGTCCTCCCCGGACGGCGCAAGCTCATCGTCGATGCCACCCGCAATCGCCGGCACCTCATGCTGCTGGAAGATGGCGTCGAACTCGGCCCCGCCGCGGTGTCACCGCTTGCCGCGCCGCCAATGCCGCCCGGCCCCATCGAGGATCGCGAGTAGAAGAGGATCGCGAGTAGAAAACGATGCATCAGGATTCACACGGTCACAACCATTCGCCCGAACCCGAACACGCCCATCCTCACGGGCACCACCATGGCCATCACCACGGCGATGACGATCACAGCGCCCCGCCGCGCGATTGGAGCCGCTACCGCCCGCTGCTGTTCATTCTCGCCGGGCTCTGGCTGCTCTACGCTACATTCTTCACCGTCCGCGAAACCGAGTTCGTTCTCGTCACGCAGTTCGGCCGCCCGGTCTATACGGTCACCGACGCCGGCCTGCATATGAAGTGGCCCTTTCGGAACTCCACTTACTTCGATCGCCGCATGCGCATCTACAACCCGCGGCCGAGCGAATTCCTCACTCGCGACAAAAAGAACCTAGTCATCGAAAGCTACGTGGCATGGAAGATCGAGGATCCGAAACGCTTCGTCGAATCGGTGGGCGACGACGTCGCGGCCGAGATGCGCCTGCACGACATCGTATGGTCCGGACTCGCCGCCTCGCTAGGAAATCACGACCTTGAAACGATCATCTCTTCAAACCCCGAAGCCGTGAAGGCCGGCCAGATGATGGACAACCTCTCCGGCATTACCGACAAGCGCGCCCTCGCCGAATACGGAATTCGCGTGATCGACGTGCGGCTGAAGCGTATCAACCTTCCGGAACAAAACAAGCAGAGCGTGTTTGCGCGCATGCGCGCCGAGCGCGAACGCATCGCCCGCCAGTATCGCGCCGAAGGCGAAGAGCAGGCTCTCTCCATTCGCGCCGAAGCGGACCGCAAAGCCGAGGAGATCCGCTCGGAAGCCTACAAGGAAGCCGAAAAGGTGAAGGGCGAAGGCGACGCCGAATCGACGCGCGTTTACAGCCAAGCCTACTCGCGCAATCCCCGATTCTACAAACTGCTCCGGACCCTCGAATCCTACAAGAAGATTTTTGACGACAAGACCACCGCCATCCTCAGTTCCGATTCCGAGCTGATGCGCGTGCTGATGCGTGGTGAAAACGCCCAATGACTCTGCTGCTCGAAACGGGCGCCGATAAGCCCAAAGCGGCACTGGCCGCCTTCGCTGGCAACGGCTGGGGCCGCCGCCACATTCCCGGCGCTCTCGCGCTGTTGTGGATCCTCAGCGGCATCTACATCGTCCCCGCCGATCAGCAGGCCGTCGTCACGCGCTTCGGCGCGGTCACCGAAAAGCGCGTGCTTCCCGGAATCCACTTCGCTCTGCCCTGGCCGATCGATCGCGTAATGAAATTGAAGGTCCGGCAGACGCAGCGTCTCGTCGTCGGAGGCGGAGTCTCTGACGCTGTGCTCGGCCGGATGCAGCCGCAAGCCTCGCAGTTCCTCACCGGCGATCAGAACATCATCCACCTCCGCGTCGTCGTGCAGTACTCGGTGGCCGAGCCCAGCAAGTATCTGTTCACGACGGCGGACATTCCCACAACGGTCGGCGCCGTCGTCGAAGCCGAACTGTCCCG
>JBGSME010000185.1:0-2069 GCA_041740335.1 Bryobacteraceae bacterium
GGACCCAGCGGCATCGGCAACACCGCCAGCCAGGAAAGCGCCGTCGCCACCATCGACGAAGGCTCGCCGAAGGAAAAGGTCAATCCGCTGCTCGCCGTGCTGGAAAAAAATATTCTGCCGGAAAAGGAAATCGAAGCAGCCGTTTCCGGCCAGCTCTACTTCCTTCTCGAAGGCAAGCACAAGACCAAGCAGATCGAACTACTCTACAAGACGCCATCCGGCCGTATCTCTATTCGCTTCAAATAGGTCACTCTTACCATCCAAATGCGTATCTCCGACGTCGAAACTCCAGCCATCGTCATCGATCTCGATGTGATGGAACGTAACTTGAATCGCGTTGCCGCCTATGCCCGCGAACATGAACTTCGCCTCCGCCCGCATACCAAGACGCACAAAATCCCCGCCCTCGGGCGCAAGCAACTCGATCTTGGAGCCGCCGGCCTCACCGTCGCCAAAGTCGGCGAAGCCGAAGTGATGCTCGAAAGCGGAACGCCCGATCTGCTCGTCGCCTATCCGGTGATCGGCCGTAAGAAGCTCGAACGCCTTATGGAGGTGGCTCGCAAGACGCGCGTCACCGTATCGCTCGATAGCCTCACCGCCGCCCGCCAGCTTTCCGAAGCCGCACGGTCGTTCGCCGTCGATATCTCCGTGCTCGCCGAAATGGACGCCGGCCTTGACCGTGTTGGCGTCAACCCCGGTCCGGATCTCATCGCTCTCGCCAAGGCCATCGCCAATCTGCCGCGCCTCGCCCTGGAAGGCTTCGCCTTTTATCCCGGCCACATCAAACAAATGAACGAGGAAGCCATCGGGCAGATCGCCAAACTCAGCCAACTCGTCGAGCGAACCATGCGCGAATTCCGCTCCGCCGGGCTTCCCACCAACATCGTGAGCGGCGGATCCACCCCGGCGCTGTTCCATTCGCACGAAGTGGCTGGCCTCAACGAAATCCGCCCCGGCACCTATATTTTCAATGACCGCAATACGGCCGAACTCGAAGCCTGCACCTACGCCGATTGCGCCGCCACCATTCTCTGCACCGTCGTTTCGACCGCGCGCCCGAATCAGATGATCCTCGACGGCGGGTCCAAAACCTTCTCCTCCGATAAGCTCGCAACCGGCGAACCCGGCTTCGGACTCATCCTCGAAGCACCCGGCGCGGTGCTCGGAAAGATGAACGAAGAGCATGGCTACGTCGACCTTCACCGCGCCGAACGCACCGATTTCCAGGTAGGTGACAAAGTGCGCATCATCCCGAATCACATCTGCGTAGCGATGAACCTCCATGAACAGGTCTACGGCATGCGCAACGGCCAGGTGGAGGAAGTTTGGACCGTCGCCGCGCGCGGCAAGCTTCAGTGATCGCGAAAACAGTACAGCGCCGATCGCGTCCGAACCCATAGGCGTCCGCCGGTCAGAGCGGGCGTCGCCAAAATCTCTTCGCCCAGATCATTGGCCGCCAGCACCTGCGGATCAGGCCCCGCGCGCAACACGGTTACTACGCCCGTGTGACTGGCCACGTACACCTTTCCATCGGCGGCCACCGGCGACGCATAGTAGATGTCGGCCATGCCGCGCAGACGGCTCTGCCGGTGCAGCCGCCCCGTCGCCGCATCAAGCGTCGTCAGGATGCCCGCTTCGTTGATCATGTACACCACACCGCCGTAGACAAGCGGCGATGGCAGTTGCGGAATCGAGCGTTGGAACTTCCACGCCAACCGCGCCGGCCCAGCATCCCCGATCGCGAACACGAACAGCCCGTTCTCCGCCTTCATCGCGATCGCGTATTGCCGCCACTCTTCTTCATCGAGAACGCCGTCGTGGTTCAGATCCCACCACTCAAACAGGCTGGCCGCATGACGCGGCGCTTCCTGCTTCGAAATACGCCCGTCGCCGTTCGCATCCCCCGATGCAACCACTTCCGCGAACGGCGGCACCGGGATCAGCTTGCCCGGGTCGTTGTCCGGAGTGTTGAACCCGTGAACGTAGATCAGTCCGCCGGCGATCACCGGCACGGACTTCATCTCGCTCGGCAATCCCTCCGCCCACCACCGCGGGCGGCCTGTCTCCAC
>JBGSME010000186.1:0-2707 GCA_041740335.1 Bryobacteraceae bacterium
TGTTGCTTGTACATGTCCGCGGAACGCGCCAGTTCCTCGAAGGAGGCCTTCAGTCGAGGCACGGTCTGCTCGCTGATCAGCTTGCGCGTTACCTCGGTGGAGATCAGATCCGCCCTCGGCGCCAGCCGCCGGTAGGCCGGCAGCCCCTGCGCATGGTCCCAGTGGAAGTGCGAGGCGACCACATACCGCACCGGCTTCTTCGTCAGCGTGTCCCGCAACTGCCTCACCAGCGATGCCACCGCCGATGGCTTGGAATGGGTGTCGACGATCATCAGATCTTCGGCGTTCTCAATGATCACCGCGTTCGAATTCAACAAGGATTGCGGTTTCGCGATGGCGGCGTAGATGCCCTCCGCCACGCGCTCGATGTCGAACAGGATCGGAAGCTCGTAGTTTGATTGCGCGCGCGCCCGCGCCGCGCGCAGCAAAGCCTGATCGATCACGGCGCCGCCCACCCAGGCCGTTCTGAGTACGCTCGACAGAAATCCACGGCGCGTCGCCATCTTCCCTATCGTAGCCGAAACTTCACCCTCCGCCGCTGCATCTACTACACTGGAATAAGAGTTCCACGAAAGGGGGCGTAACGGCTTCGACGGGATTGAATCGACGTGAGAAGGCGTGCCGGGTTCCGAGCTCCCGTTAAACGATCGGAAAACAATAACTGCCAACACGCAGTTTGCATACGCTGCTTAATTAAGTAGCGGGCTCCTAGGTCTTAGGCCCGCATGGGGCCGGTGGAGTGTCATCATGGCGGGCTTGGCTGAAGGCTTCGGTCCGGAGCTGGAAAGCTGAAATCCAATCGGACTAGGCGGTTGTCGTTCTTGCCGATTCTGAGGCGGCCGCCGAAAATACTGAATTGGATACGCACGTAGGCTTCTCATCTCGGGCTTTCTCGGACGCGGGTTCGACTCCCGCCGCCTCCACCATATTTATGCCTGTTTCCTCAACGAGTCCGCCACCAACGCTGGTACCGCCCCGCGATGCGAGTTGGACCCACCCGTCAACGAAGGCCGTCTGCGCTCTCGGGCGGCAGCCGGGCCGGCGAGACCTATGGGCACGAGCGTGCTCAACGTTCCCCGGTTGAGACCTCGAACGTTCGGGTGGATCCATCACTCCGACCAAACCGGCCGCTTCGGATCGATAAACGCCCAACACAACGCGCCCAAACAATACAGAACCCCAGTCAAATAAATCGGGAAGGTCCAGTTGTTGAACGTACCCACCATCTTCCCGATCAGGATAGGACAAATGAACGCCCCTACTTGCCCCGACGTGTTCATCGCCGCGCTCACCACACCAGAATGATTCCCGCCGATGTCGAGACACGTCCCCCACGCCGCGCCCAACAGAAATGCCGACATCCCCCCGCCCAGCCCGATCAGGATTGCAGCCGTCAGTGGATCCGGTGTCCACACGCCCGCGATCAGCAGTAGCCCCGCCAGGAACAACGATCCGCCTCCAACAATCGCCCGGCCCAGCCGCCGTCCATAACGCCGGCTCATACGGTCGCTGCTGATCCCACCGAATAAATCCGCCGCCACGCTGAAGGTCAACGGCAGTCCCGATAGCACGCTGAACATGAACGGATCCGTGAAGCCGCGCTCCGTCTTCAGGTACGTCGGCAGCCACGTGATATAAAACATGAACCCGTAAGATTGTGTGAAGTACATCGCACACAACGCCACCACGCTGCGGTTCGAAAACAGTTCTTTCCACCGCGCCCAAGTCAGATCGTGCGCCACCGCCGGAACCCGGCCTTGCTCGATCAACTCCCGCTCGGCGGCGTTCACGCCCGCGTGCTCCGCCGGTTCATCCCGGAACCACCTCCACCACACCAGCGCCCACACAAACCCAACCATCCCGAACATTACGAACAAGGCCCGCCAGTGAAAATAAACCAGCAGCCCCGTTACGATCGCCGGCGTCAGTCCGCCCGCCAGATGCGCGCCCATAAAGAAAATCCCTTGTGCCGTGCCCCGGTCCGCCAATGGGAACCAACGCGAAAAGGTCCGCGCCACGTTCGGCCACGCACCCGCTTCCCCTATGCCGAAGAGAAACCGCAGCCCCAGTAGAGATGTATAGCTGAACGCCGTCGCCGTCAGGATCGTGAAGGTGGACCACCACAATACAATCCGCGTCAGCACCCGGCGTGTGCCTATCTTATCGCCCCAATGCCCAGTGGGAATCTCGAAGAGCGCGTAGGCCAGCGTGAACGCGCTGAACACGTAGCCCATCTGCTCGGTCGACAATCCAAGGTCTTTCATCATCCGCGGCGCGGTGATCGCGATGCAGATTCTGTCGAGGTACGTGATGCCGGCCAGCAGCATTGCCAGTCCCAGAACCTTGTAGCGGGCGCGCGTCGGCATGAGCAGGCAGGATATCATGAACGCCAATGCTTGAGAACGGCAACCTCCTCCCCGGTATCCTCCGGCGCCGCCTCCTGCGGCAATCCTCGCTGTCTGCCGCCGCCCTGCTTCTCCACCGCCTTCCCGCCGCCACCACGCCGCTCCGGCTCGGCTTCAGCCTCTATGCCTTGCCTTCGCTCCCGCTCCAACAGTCGATCGACCTCTGCCGCGAGATCGGCTACGCCGGCGTCGAACTCTGCCTCCAGCCCGGATGGCCTGCCGAACCGCGCTTGCTCGATTCCACCGCCCGCCGGCGTCTTCGCGATCAGCTTCGCCGCCGCCGCCTCGAACTCATTTCCTTC
>JBGSME010000187.1:0-9693 GCA_041740335.1 Bryobacteraceae bacterium
ATCCGCCGCCGATCTCGAAGTTCGGGTTCGCGGGGCCATGTCCATCCGGGCCGATGAGCGCGTCAAAGCTTTGGGCGATTTGCGGATTCGAGTTCAGATCTTCCCAGAATGGTTTGCCGAAGACTTCGTGGTAGGCTGGCGCGCCGGTCTGCACATATGTGAGCAGTGTTCCCCAGGCGTGGGCCATCCGTCCGCCGATACCGTTCAGATCGAGGCCGAGCCGCACTCCCGGGTCGAGCAGTTGCCGGGCGCTGTCGTTGAGCGCGAAGCGGCCCGGCTCAGGCTCGACGAAAACACCCTTGCTCACCAGATGGCCAAGCACGCCGTGAAGCACATTCGCATCGCATTGCGCTGCCGCCGCGAGGTCGTCAATGCGAGCGATACCCGCATCGATATGACCGGCGATGCCGAGCGTCGCCACCGCATGGATGCACCAAGGCGTGCGGAGGTCAGTGAGCGATTCGAGATCAACGGGCTCGGCGGCCACGGCAGCTAGGCCAAGGCGCCGGCTAACTTGCCGGTGCTATCGGCGAAGCGTTCAACCGGAGTGCCGAAGGCTTCGAGCATCGATACGTATAAGTTTGCAAGCGGCGAGTCCGGCCCAAATGCCAGATGCTGCCCGGTGGCGAGGCGCCCGCCCGCGCTGCCGGCAACCACAATCGGCAGATTGTGCGGATCGTGCTTGTTGCCGTCACGAATACCTGCTCCGAGCAGGATCATCGAATTGGCCAGAACGTTGCTGTCGCCTTCCTTCATGGCCGCCAGCTTCCGCAGCAAGTAGCGATACTGCTCCACGTACCATCTGTTGATGAGTTGGTATTGGCGCAGTTTGTCGGCGTCGTTCTCATGATGGGACGTGGAATGGTGGCCGCCGCTTACGCCTTCGAGGAAGGAAAAATTCTTGTTCGTTACTTCGTTCCCCAACAAGAACGTAGAAATGCGCGTAGTGTCGGTTTCAAACGCCAAGGCGATCATGTCGAGCATCAAGCGCACGTGATCGGCATGTTCCTTCGGAATCCCTATGGGGCAATCGGAGGGGTCGATCGCCTTCCGTGCTTTCCACGGATTCTCGCCGGGCTTGCTGGCGCGTTCCAGGCGCTGCTCGAGCGAACGGACACCGGAGAGATATTCATCGAGGCGATGCTGGTCGGCCTGCCCGAGCCGTCCTCGGAGCCGCCCGGCGTCGTCCAAGACGCGATCGAGCAATTGCGCGTCGTTGCTGGCACTGTTGCCCTGCGGACCCGACGCGCGCATCAACCGTTCGAAGACCAGCCGCGGGTTGATCTCACGCGCCAAGGGCGTGTTCGGCCCGGTCCATGCCAGATGCGATCCGTAGACGCGCGTGTAGCCCACGTTCTTGTCAACCCCGGTGCTGACCGGCTCGATGGCCAGTTCGAGCGAAGGAAGAGGCGTGCGGTTCCCCAGCGCGTGGGCGGCCACCTGATCCATCGAGACGCCGTTGCAACTGAGGTCGACACCTTGCGTCTTGGTGATTGTGGTGCAGGTGAGGAATCCGGAAATTTTGACGTAGTGCCCTTCACCGCCCTTGCTGCCCTGGTTCCACAGATTGGTGAGCACCAGCAGTTCGTCTCGGAACTCGCTGAGCGGCTGGAGCGTGGCCGATAGTTGGAATTCGCGTCCCGTGCCCTCGGGGGTCCACAAGTCCTCACGGACGCCGTTCGGCATATAGAGCATTGCCATGCGGCGCGGCGAAACGGAGCCCTCGTTGCCTTGGGACTCAGCCGCGCCGGCCTTCATGGCTTCGAGCCACGGCAATCCGAGTGCGGCGCCTGCGCCCCGCAGCAGAGTTCGTCTTGACAGCGGATTCAACTTCATCGGATCCCTCCAGATTCGTCCGGCCGCACGGCCATCGCGGCGTTGGTTCCCGGCTGATAGCGGAACGGCACACTCAGCACGATCTCCTCGATCAGCGTCCTGGCCCCATAGCCCTCAGCTTTCAGTTTCTCCAAAATACGATCCACGGCGCAATTATCCTCGAGCGTCAGGCCACGTCCGAGAGCGTATCCCAGCAGCTTCGTGGTTATGTGACGCGCGAACTCATCGTTACGCTGTAACAGGATGGCCCTGAATTGTTCCGGTCCATCGAACTGTGTTCCGTCCGGCAGTTGGCCGCTTGCGTCCAGCGGCTGCCCGGCTTCTTCTGCCCGCCAGCGCCCGAGCACGTCGTAGTTGTCGAGCGCGAAACCAAGCGGATCGATCCGGTCATGACACGATGCGCATACGGGATTGGCGCGATGCAACTCAAGCCGTGCGCGAACCGTCTTCGGCGCATCGCCCGCGTGATTCTCGCTCAACTGGGGAACGTTCGGCGGCGGTGGCGGCGGTGGCGTACCGAGGATCATTTCGAGGATCCACTTGCCGCGAAGCACCGGACTGGTGCGCGTTGGAAGCGACGAAACCGCCAGCACGGCAGCCATTCCGAGCAGACCTCCGCGATGGGTTCCTTCCGGCAAATCCACGTGCCTGGGCTGCTGCCGCAGGCGTTCCTTCAAGGTGAGCTTGATGCCATAGTGCTTTTGAAGTTTCGTATTGAGGTAGGTGAACTTAGCGTCGAGAAGGGTCCGGATCGGAAGGTTTTCGGCGACGATTTCCTGGAAGAACAAAATGGGTTCGTATTTGATCGCCGCCCGCAGTTCGTCGTCGCCGTATTCCGGGAACAGCTTCTCATCGGGACGAATGTCGCGGCCGAGCTCGCGGGTGCCGAGCCACTGTTCGACGAAGCTCTCGGCGAACTCGAGCGATCGCGCGTCTTTCAACAAGCGGGCCACCTGTCCGCGGAGCGCGGCTTCGTCCTGGAGCTTGCCTGCCTCGGCAAGGTTGTACAACTCGCCGTCCGGCATGCTGCCCCAGAGAAAATACGAAAGCCGCGAAGCGAGGTCGTGTTGTCCGGCCAGCCGGGGCCCGGGAGACGGATTGGCATCTTCGATACGGAACAGGAACTCCGGGGACACCATCACGGCCTCCAAAGCGTACTGCATCGCGAGATCGAAACTATCCCCGCGGCGGCTCGCGGCATCGTAGAGCGCAAGAAAGCGATCCACTTCGCCTGGACGCGTTGGGCGCCGGAAGGCGCGGGGCAGGATGGCTTCGAGATTTCGTTTCGCTGATTCCTGGGCAGTCAATTCGCCGCCCGGTTCGGCTACGAGAAACTTGGAGCGGGACTTTGGATCCTTAAAAGCGTAGTCGAGCCCGAGCCGCGCCGCCTCCAGATATTTTTCCGCGTGGATCGGCGAGATGATCAGAGTCTCGGCGGCGTTATCGAATCCTTCGCCGCCGGCGCCATCGGAGGGTAGCCCCGCGCCGGCGTTCACCTGAATGCCCAACAGATCGCGGACGGTGGCGGCGTATTCGGACCGGTTCAGGCGCTTCAGCGGGAGTGCGCGGGGCGAGATGCCATCGGCGCACGCGGCGGTCCGCATGGTTTGATCCGCCCAGCCTGTGAAGGCGTCGCGATCGGCGGCGGCCAGTGTTTTCTTCGGCGGCATCTCACCATCGCGCACGCGGCGCGCCATGCGGCTCCACAAGCGAGGTTTTGATTGGAGCGTTTCCTCGGCGGCCACCGACGAGAGGGCGAATCCGCCCGATGCCTGCTTACCGGTGTGACACGCGGCGCATTGCGCGGTCAGGAACTTTTGTGCGCCGGCGAACGAATAGGGCTCTGCCGGCATCGCGGGCGATGCCGAGATGGCGACACTGAAAACGATCGCCAACCCTTTCGGGACGTGTGCTCGATCGAACATTGGTTCTTCACTCCCAGTTTACGCCCAACCGGCCGGATCGAAACGGCTACAATGGAGGATTCCCACGGGAGGTTTAATTGAAAGGCAACGAGAAGGTGATCGCGTACCTCAATGAAGTGCTGAAAGGCGAGCTCACCGCCATCAACCAGTACTTTCTGCACGCTGAAATGCTGAATAACTGGGGTTATCAGAAGCTGTACGCCTATACGCGTAAGGAATCAATCGAGGAGATGCATCACGCCGAAGCGCTGATGGAACGTATCCTCTATCTTGACGGCGATCCGAACATGACGGAGATGTTTCCGCTGCGCATCGGCCGGTCACCCAAAGAACAGTTCGAGAACGACCTGAAGCTAGAACTCGACGCCCTCCCGAGATTGAACGAAGCGATCAAGGTGGCCACCGAGGCGGCCGACAACGGATCTCGCGATCTGTTTGAAAAAATCCTTGTCGACGAAGAAGAGCATGTCGACTGGCTCGAGGCGCAACTCCACATGATCAAGGAAGTCGGCATCGAGAACTATCTGGCAACCCAGATTCAGGCTGACCAGAAGTAAGATTATGCACCGGCTGATTGCCGCCGCTTTCCTCATCTCCGCGGCCATACCCTCCGCCATCGCCACACCCGGCGATTCGCTTGACGTCAGGGAGCGGATCGAACGTCTCGGCCGAATGGGGAGCGTGATGATGATCGGCGCGCATCCGGACGACGAAAACACGTCGGTGCTCGCCTATTTCGCGCAGAGCCGGAAGTTCCGCACCGCGTATCTTTCCCTGACTCGCGGCGAGGGCGGGCAGAATCTGATTGGCGCCGAACAGGGCGCGCAGATGGGCCTGATCCGCACCCAGGAACTGCTGGCGGCGCGGCGTATCGACGGCGCACGGCAGTTCTTTTCCCGCGCCATCGATTTCGGATTTTCGAAAACAGCGGAAGAAACGCTAGCCAAGTGGGGCCGCGACGAGATTCTGGGCGACGCTGTTTTCGCGATTCGCCGATTTCGCCCGGACGTCGTTCTGCTGCGTTTCTCCGGGACGCCGCGCGACGGCCACGGCCATCATCAAAGCTCGGCGATCCTTGGGAAAGAGGCCTTCTCCGCCGCCGCCGATCCCAAGCGCTTTCCGGAGCAGTTGCGTTGGGTGAAGCCCTGGCAGGCGCGCCGGCTCTACTGGAATGTCTTCTCCTTTAATCGCGCCATGGAGCAGCAGGCCGCGTCGATGAAAGGCACGCTCAAGATCGACACGGGCCAGTTCGATCCCACTCTCGGCATGTCCTACGGCGAGATTGCCGGGCTGAGCCGCAGCCAGCATCGCAGCCAGGGCATGGGCGCCGGGCTGCGCAAGGGGCCGCAGATCAACTACTTCTCGCCCATCGCAGGCGACCCGGCTTCGGAGGATCCGTTCGACAGTATCGAGACTTCCTGGAATCGAGTGCCGGGCGGCGCTGCCGTGATCCCGATCCTGACTCGCGCGCTCCATGATTTTCAACTCGACGATCCCTCCGCTTCGCTGCCCGCGCTGGTGGAGGCGCGGCGCCTGATCGCCGCCATTGACGATCCGCTGGCACGCGAGAAACTCGCCGATCTCGATGAGCTCATCGCGGATGCGGCTGGTGTGTGGCTCGATGCTTCCGCCGAGCGCCCGATCTCTTATCCCGGAGATACTCTTCCGACCCGCATCACCGCGATCAGCCGTTCGCGAGCCGTGGTGTCGCTCGAGTCGGTTTCCGTCGATGGCGTCGCGGCTTCGCAAGCCAAGCCCGGAGTGCTCGAGTTCAACAAGCCGAACACGTGGACCGACAAGGCTGCCATTCCGGACAACGCTCCGTACACGCAGCCATACTGGCTGCGCGAGATGCCCTCGGAGACACGCTATCGCATCTCCGATCCGCAGATGATCGGCCTTCCCGAATCCGGCGCCGCACTCCATGCGCGGTTCCGGCTCCAGATCGCGGGAGCGGCGGTGGAACTGACTCGTCCGGTCCAGCATCGCTATGTGGATCGCGTACGAGGAGAACTGGTCCGGCCGCTCGAGATTGCGCCGGTGGTGGCTGTTGCCTTCGCCGGATCGGCGATGCTGTTCCCCAATGGCAGTGCGCGCACGGTGGAGGTGGAACTGCGGGCCAACGCGGCGAACCAATCCGGTGAGATCGCGATCGAGGCTCCTGCCGGGTGGAAGATCGAGCCTGCCGCGCAGCCATTTCGACTGACCGCCGCCGGTGAGTTGACCGTAGCCGGATTCAGAGTGACGCCGCCTGCCGGTGACGTCCGCGCCGAACTGAAAGCCGTTGCGCGAGTGGCCGGCCGCGAAATCCGCCAGGGCATGCACACCATCGAATACGATCACATTCCGCCGCAGACGATCTATCCGCTCGCGGCGGTTCCCATTATCCGCACCGATGCCAAGGTGCTTTCACGCCGCATCGGCTACGTGATGGGAGCGGGGGACGAAGTGCCGCAAGCGCTGCGCCAGCTCGGTGTCGAGATCGCCATGCTGTCTTCGGAAGATCTCGCGCGAGCCGACTTATCGCAATTCGATGCGATCGTCACCGGCGTGCGCGCCTACAACGTTCGAGACGATCTGCGTGCCAGCCAGCAGCGATTGCTCGACTACGTTGAGGCTGGCGGCACGCTCGTGGTGCAGTACAACGTGGCCGAAGGCGGCGGGCCGTTCGGCGGAGGCGATCCGACACGTCTGGCCAGGATCGGTCCATTCCCGCTGAAGGTTAGCCGGGACCGGGTTACGGTGGAGGACGCGGCGTTGACACCGGTCTCCCCGGATCATCCGCTGCTAATGGCTCCCAATCGCATTACCGCCGCGGACTATGAAGGCTGGGTGCAGGAGCGCGGTCTGTACTTTGCGACGGACTTCGACGCCCGTTAT
This sequence comes from Bryobacteraceae bacterium, assembly GCA_041740335.1. Classification (GTDB taxonomy): domain Bacteria; phylum Acidobacteriota; class Terriglobia; order Bryobacterales; family Bryobacteraceae; genus DSOI01. The sequence goes on from JBGSME010000187.1 coordinate 6,642, forward strand.
CAGCCGGTTTGGGAATCGCACGATCCCGGTGAGAAGCCTTCGCAAGGCGGCACGCTGTATGCGAGGCACGGGAAGGGCGTCTATATCTTTACGCCGATGGCGTGGTTTCGGCAGTTGCCGGCGGGCGTTCCCGGGGCGTACCGCATTTTCGCTAACTTTCTGAGTGCCGGAAAGGTCCGATGACCGGCAGGCGCGCCGATGACGATCCTCCTCCTGTACTCAGAACCTGGAGTAACGTCTACATCGCAGTTGCAGTCTACCTTGCCGGCTTGATCGGAGTCCTCTACATCTTTACGCGAGCATTCGCGGCATGAGATCGCTCGATTGGGCGGTGCTGGTCTTCTCGCTGATCTTCATCGTCACTTACGGACTCTGGCGTTCCCGCAAGACCAATACCACGCGCGACTATCTGCTCGCCGGAAAGACGATGCCATGGTACGCAATGGCGCTATCGATCATGGCGACGCAGGCGAGCGCTATCACTTTCATTTCCACCACCGGCCAGGCCTACGCCGACGGAATGCGTTTCGTACAGTTCTACTTCGGGCTGCCGCTGGCGATGATCATCGTCTCGGCGACCGCGGTGCCGATCTTCCATCGCGCCAACGTGTACACCGCCTACGAGTATCTCGAGCAGCGATTTGACGCGAAGACACGGGCGCTGGTGAGCACGATTTTTCTCATTCAACGAGGGCTGGCCGTGGGCGTGGCGCTTTACGCTCCGGCTCTTGTTCTTACCGTGATCCTCGGCTGGCCGGATCAATGGACCACGGCGATTATGGGAATCGTGGTAGTGGCGTACACTACCTTCGGCGGCATCAAGGCCGTCACCTGGACCGACTTCCAGCAAATGATCGTCATGTTCGCCGGGCTTCTCATTTCTCTGGCGATGGTGATCCGGTATCTGCCCGCCGACGTCGGCGTCGTTGACGCTCTGCGCCTTGCCGGGGCGTCCGGGAAACTCAACGCTGTTGTCACGAGCTTTGACTGGAACGATCGCTACAACGTTTGGAACGGATTGCTCGGCGGCATGTTTCTCGCGCTGGCCTATTTTGGCTGCGATCAATCGCAGGTGCAGCGCTACCTCACCGGGAAGTCCATCGCGCAGAGCCGCATCAGTTTGCTGTTTAACGCGATCGCCAAGATCCCGATGCAGTTTTTCATTCTGCTGACCGGGGCGCTGGTTTTCTCGTTTTACATTTTCGAGAAGCCGCCGGTGACATTTCATCCCACGGAGTTGGCGCGCATCCAACAGCAGCCCTCCTACGGCGAATCGGCGCGGCGCTACGATGCCGCCTTTGAAACACGCCGCGAAACGGCCCGCGCCTACCTGAGTGGATCGGCCGGAATCGATTCATGGAGGGCGGCGCAGAACGGCTTCGAGAAATCGCGGGCCGAAACACGGGCGATCGCGCCCGGTGAATCCAACGACACCAACTATATCTTCCTTGGTTTTGTGTTGCGCTACCTGCCGGCCGGCGTGGTCGGTCTAATCCTGGCCGCGATTCTGGCCGCGGCGATGTCGACGATTTCCGCCGAAGTGAATTCGCTGGCGACGGTATCGGTGATCGACATCTACCAGCGATTCCTCAGGCGAGGATTTTCTGATCGCCACTACCTCAACGCATCGAGGATGGCTACGCTGTTCTGGGGCGTCTATGCGGTACTGACGGCTCGCTACGCAGCCGGTCTCGGATCGCTGATCGAAGCGGTGAACATGCTTGGGTCACTCTTCTACGGCGGATTGCTCGGCGTGTTCGTGCTGGCGTTCGCGTTCCCCCGTGTCGGCGGAACCGCGGCCTTCATCGCCGTGTTATCCGGAGAGGCGGCGATCTTCTCGGCGCGCTTCTTTACCCGGATTTCGTTTCTCTGGTATAACGTAATTGGCTGTCTGGTCGTGGTGGCGACCGGGTTGGCGTTGACTCGCGTGATGCCTTCTTCAGCGGCCACGAAGCCAGACCGGTGAGCTCCAGGCTAGCTGCCCGTCTTCCTGCTCGGCGCGCACGTAGTAGTAACGCTCGGCGGCTTCCGGCGCCGGATCGGTAAAGGTGAACCGGACTTCCGCGCCATTGCCTTCGGCGGTATAGACGACTCGCTTGTTTTTTACGACGACAACCCGGCGCAGCGGACGCGTGCCATGCACATAGACATCCAATCGGGGTGCGCCACCGTCCACCAAGGCGCCCATTAGCGCATCGCCCGAGCGCACGTCAATGATGAGGTTGTCGGTGGCGGCGAAAGTTCTCCGGGCGCGGATCGCATCGAGAATCGCCTGCCGGCTGATTTCGGTTACGTAAGCGGCCGCGTAGGAGATATGCGTCGAGACGTGATCCGAACTTGCCTGCACGCCCATCTTGATTCCCTTGTCCCACGCGTTCCAGACGAAGCCCGGCGCATAGCGCGGCTTTTCTTCGATTGCGCGCGGATTGCCGGGCCCTTCGTAGTTGGTACGGTATCCCTGATAGATCTCAACGACCGGCTCCACCTCGGGGTCCGAATCGCGCCAATCGGTCCCCGCGCCGGTGGCCGAGGTGTGCGACGTGGTGATGCCGCCGAGGCGGTGCAAATATTGGTAGAGTTTGGCCGCGCCTTCCTGCCCGCGCTGCTCGGCTTCCGGAATCGGAAGCACCGGATTGCCTCGGTTCGCGAACACGACGTTGCGATGTCCGTTCGGCCATGAGAGCGAACGCTCGTAGGAATAGACGGGCGCGAAACGGCCGGCGATGGTGAACAGGTCCACCGCCTTCTGGATCATCTCCCAGTGGTACGGCACGCCGCCGCCGGCCTGATGATCGCAGACGCCAAGGAAATCGAAGGCCACCGCATCGAGGGCATAGCGATAGGAATCGTGCAGCGAACCGTCGCGATTGCCGTCCCAGGAAATATCGGTGTGGCGATGAATGTCGCCGCGCACGATCCTGTATTCGCTGCCGCCAGCGCGAGCGCGGTAGTTGCGCACACGGGACACGTCGGCCGCTTCGGCCGCGTGCGAGTCAGCCAGATTCTCGTTGGACGCCGAGAACGGCACCAGTTTGCCAGGCGCTCCAGAGCC
>JBGSME010000188.1:0-2766 GCA_041740335.1 Bryobacteraceae bacterium
GGCAAGGGCGAGTTGCATCGGCTGCGGGTGGCCGATGTCGCGGAGATGAACCTGGGCAAAGGTTCGCCGATGCCGAAGGATTATGCCAAGCGGCTGGACAAAACACAACTTGAGAATCTGGTGGCCTTTCTCGCGCGGCAATCGTTGCGCGAGGTGAAGTAGTTCGAAAGGAAATTTATGCGCTACGGCATGACGTTTTTTGCGCTTCTGCTGGCCACCAGCCCGATCGCGTTGGGCCAAGTGACGTTTGAGGATCTGCGAAAGAGTCCAGGCGACAACTGGTTGACGTACGCGGGAGACTATCGCGGGCAGCGACACAGCCCGTTGAAGCAGATTACGACGGCAAACGCCGGATCGATGGTTCCGAAGTGGGTGTACCACGTTCCCAAAGCGGCGGGACTGCGCGGGGTTCCGATTGTGTACGAGGGCATTCTGTACGTGACGGCGACCAACGAAATCCGGGCGTTGGATGCGCGGGACGGCCGGCTGATCTGGGCATACAAGGATACGCGGGCGAAGAAGGAGGCGGTGAATCGGGGAGCGGCGATCGCGGGAGACCGGGTGTATTTCGTGACTGCGGATCTGCATTTGGTGGCGTTGAACCGGAAGACAGGCACGGTGGAGTGGCAGAAGAAGTACGGCGACACCGAGATGGGCATCTTCTCGTCGGCTGCTCCGTTGATCGTGAAGGATAAGGTGCTGGTGGGGAACGCGGGGGGAGACACGGGAATGCGGGGATTCATCGCGGCGCTTTCGGCCGATACGGGTGAGGAACTGTGGCGAACCTACACGGTGCCGGCCAAGGGCGAACCCGGATCAGAGACGTGGGGGGATCTGATCGAATACGGCGGAGGAGCAACGTGGCTTTCGGGCACCTACGATCCGGAGACGAACACTCTGTTCTGGACAACGGGCAATCCGTGGCCGGACTTCTACGGCGCTGACAGGAAGGGCGACAATCTTTATACTTGCTCACTGCTGGCGCTCGACGCGGATACCGGAAAGTTAAAGTGGCACTTTCAATTTACGCCGCATGATGTTCATGATTGGGACGCGCAGTCATGGCCGGTGATGATCGATGTCCCTTATCAGGGGAAGAATCGAAAAGTTGTGATGCACGCGAACCGGAACGGTTTTTTCTATATGCTGGACCGGGAGACGGGGAAGTTTCTGCGGGCGACGAAGTTAGTGGACAATCTCGATTGGGCGACGGGTGTGGACGATCATGGGCGGCCGATGCTGGTGCCGGGCAAGGAGCCGACACCGGCGGGGAATCGAGTGTGTCCGGGTGTGCAGGGGGCGACGAATTGGATGTCGCCATCGTACAATCCGGAGACCGGGCTTTACTATGTGGTGACGTTGGAGCAGTGCGACATATTCACGAGTTCGTCGAAGACTCCGGAACCGAAGAAGAATTTCTCGGGCGGTGGCGCGGGACCGAAGCCGGCCGATGTGGGCCAGTTTTTCCTGCGGGCGTTCGATCCGAAGACGGGCGAGCGGGTGTGGCAGTATCCGATGACTGGTCCGGGCCAGTCATGGGCGGGGACGTTGTCGACAGCAGGCGGAGTGATCTTTTTCGGGGACGATGATGGAAATCTGGTTGGAGTGGATGCGCGAAACGGGAAGCATGTTTGGAATTTCAATGTGGGCGAGGGGTTGACGGCCTCGCCCATATCGTACGCAGTGGATGGCAAGCAGTACGTTGCCATCGAGTCAGCAACGGCGGTGTTTGCATTCGGCCTGTTCGAACCGGTGCAATCGGTGCCGCTGCCCAAGACGTCTCAGTCGCGGTGAGCGGATTTCCGGGCAAGCCGGTTGAGAAAGCCGGGATCACCGAAATCGACCATGCCGGCGTGGGCTTCGGGCGTGAGACCGAAGGAATCGACGGCGTTGGTGGAGGCGCCAAGATCAAGCAGTTTGCGCGCGGCATTCTCGCGATGACCTAGCATCGCGGTGGCGAGCGGAGTCATTTTCAAGTGGTCGACGGAGTCGACATCAGCGCCGGCGCGGACGAGCAATTCAACGGCGGCGGCATTGTCCCAACTGGTGGCGATGAAGAGGGGCGTGACCGGAATCATACCGACGATCATCATGGGCCGCTTGAGGTCGGCGCCGGCGGCGACGAGGCGCTGGATCATGGTGTTGTCGCCGGCAATCGAGGCGAGAGCGAGCGGCGAAGCGTTGAACAGGACGCCTTTGCCGGGAGTGACCGGCGCTCCGCGATCGAGCAGGAGGCGGAGCGACGGATCGTTATCGCGGTAGGTGGCGGCGACCATGAGGGGCGTGAAGCCGGATTTGGCGGCCTACGTGGGGGAAGCGCCGCGGTCCAAAAGGATGGCGGTTTTGGCGGGATCGTGGGCGGCCATCATGAGCGCGGTGGTTCCGGCGGGAGTGGCGGCGGTGGGATCGATTTCATTTATTGCGGCGGAGGGGCCGAACAGGACGGCGCGCATCCAGGGTTGCTCGCCGGTGGGCGCTGCCTCTGGGACGGGCATGGGACGGGCGGGATTGTTGACGACAGGCAGAGCTTCGAGCAACGCCATGGTGGCCCAGGCCGATGCGGCGGTGGAGATGATCTGATCCTTCCCGTAAGGGAATCCGGTTTCGAAGTATGGCGGACTGATGGGCGCTTTGGAGTGGAGGCGAGTACTCACGTGCCAAGTGCCGTCGGCGGCTTGCGTACGGAGCAGGAAGGCCACGCCGCGACGCCATGCGGCATCCTTCTGGTGGGCGAGGGCGACGAGAGCCTGCCCGGTGGCGTAGGCG
>JBGSME010000189.1:0-2891 GCA_041740335.1 Bryobacteraceae bacterium
TCGGGCTGCTGGAAGTGGGCGCTGCGCGGGCCGGCGACACTGTATTGGTCTCGGGCGCGGCGGGCGCCGTGGGTTCGGCGGTGGGGCAAATCGCCAGGATCGCCGGCTGCCGCGCGGTAGGCATTGCCGGCAGCGATGAGAAGGTCCGCTGGCTCATCGATGAGTTGGGCTTCGACGCTGCGTTCAACTATAAAACGGAAACCGACTACCGCGGCCGGATTCGCGAACTCTGCCCCGGCGGCGTGGATGTCTACTTCGACAACGTAGGCGGACCGATCTCGGACGCCGTGATGCCGGCCCTCAACCAGCGCGCCCGCATCGCCGTCTGCGGCCAGATCTCGCAATATAACAATGAGCAGGGCGAGCAGGGTCCGCGCACGTGGTTCCATCTGATCGTGAAGCGGGCACGCGTCGAGGGCTTTCTGGTGTTCGATTTCGCCAACCGCCATGAAGAGGGGCTCACGCGGCTGACGCAATGGGTCCGCGAGGGCCGCGTTCAGTATCGGGAACAGTTCGAAGAAGGGATCGATCGTATGCCGCATGCCTTCATCGGAATGCTGCAAGGCGCCAACACAGGCAAGATGCTGGTGCGGGTGAAAGCGGAATAGTATGCCGCGGGACGACCGCTATCTCGAGTTCGTCAAGGAACGAACAGCGCCGCTGGGCGAGATCACGTCGCGCTCGATGTTCGGCGGGGCTTGTTTGTACTGCGACGGCCTCGTGTTCGCTCTACTCGCCGACGGTGCTCTTTATCTGAAGGCGGACAAGGATACGGTACCTATATTTGAAGGCCGCGGGCTGAAGCCGTTCCAGCCGTTTCCGGATCGCGATGTCGTGATGAGCTACTACGCATCGCCGCCGGAGATCTTCGAAGACGACGGTTCCATGCGCCATTGGTGCGGGTTGGCGCTCGACGCCTCGCGGCGCGCCAAGAAGCCCAAAAAGAGCGGGAGCAAGAGTAAGAAGTAAGTCAGCGGTCAAGGATCATGTAGGTGACTATCGCCACCGCCGCCAGCTTCTTTTCCGAATTACGAACTTCCACCTGGCTCACGCAAAGGGTTTTGCCCGCGCGCAGCACTCGAGACCGCGCGGTGACTTTCGCGCCCGTAACGGGAAGAAAAGTAGTTGAGCTTGAGTTCCACCGTAGTCAGCGGCCGCTCCCCGTAAAGAGCGAGCGTGGCGAAGCCGCCGGCGACGTCCGCGAGAGTAGCCGTGATGCCGCCGTGCAGCGTCCCAACAAGATTGCTGGACTCCGGGCGGATCGGGCATTCAATCGTGACACCGTCTTTGTGGCGCTGCTTCAATCGGATCCCGAGATGATTGTTGAACGGCGCTCGGCTCATCACCCGGTGCAGTTCTGCAAGCGTAAGTGGCAGGCGATTACTCCTTGGGCTTCGTCGTTTCCGGCTTCCGGGTAGTGGCGAGCAACATGAGGAACAGTACCGCCAGCGCGCCGAAAGTGGCAAGGGTCCCGATGACGAGATAGTCGGTATCCTTGTGGGGCATGGGCATCACGCGGAGCAGGACACCCGCAATCACACCGAACGAAATCGCCATTGCCAAGCCCAGCAAGGCGAGGCGGCCAGCACGTAACTCCATTGTTTCGATTGTACCGGTACGTTCCAGGCCGCGTCCTGGATGGCCACCCCGCGGGCGATCGAGAATTGTCCGAACGGGCGATTCCAGGGGATACTTGGGTTCATGAATCCCGTGGACTATCCACCCGGAACAAAGAAAAGCGTGTTGAGCGTGATCGAGGACGCCGATGCGCCCGTAACCGCCGCCCAGATCGTCCGCGCTCTTGCAGGCGCAAAGATAAACGGCAAAAAAATCTCCACAAAGCAGGTCGTCGTGATGCTCGCCGGCGATGTGGACGCCGGGGCTGTCTACCTTTGGGGCAAGGCGTATTGGACCCGCGATTCCAAGGCTCTTGCGCGCGAACGCCTGCTCGCCGCCGCGGGCGCACTGCCCACCAAGGCCGAACTCAGCACCATCGCGGCCGAGGGCGAACCGAAACTGCAGAAAGCGCTGGTGAACAAGATCCGCGACGAGTTGTTGCGCGCCGGCCGCCTTCGTGAGATGCCGCCCGCGGTGGGCACGAAGGCGAAACGCATTCTGGACGCGGCGCATCCCGAGCCCTTTCTCGAAGCTGAGATCGCCGCATTGCTCGCATCGTTCGGTATCAGGCGATCGGCCGCGCAGATTCAGGCGCTGCTGGGAGGTAAGATCCAATCGCAGGTGACCGGCGCCGGCGAAGCCGCCGAGTTGCTGTTTGCCGCTATGACCCGGCTCGCCTTTTCGCCCGGCGCGAGCGTCACGTTTCAGCGGCTGAGGCTGCAGCCGGAGCTGGCGGCGGTCGATAAGAGAACATTCGACGAGGCAGCGTTGACTTTGCAGCGCCAGGAACGAGTGTTCCTCAACGATCATGGTTTCGCCAAGGCGATTTCCGATGCGGAACGCGAACAACTCGTCACGGATGGCTTTGGCAACTACTATGTCTCCATCTATGCCCGGTAAGAACGCTATGCCCGGTAAGAACGCTGCCAGGGTTCCGTTTCAGGTGAATCCGTTCGCCGGCGCAGCCATGGAGTCCGCCTGGACCGGGATGGACGCCGATGTCGCAAGCATTAACGACAGCGCCTTCCGGAAGATCGTTCTCGAAATCAGGCAGCTCGAAGCGGGCGCCAAAGGCGCGGTCCTCGTAACGGGGCTTCCCGGCAGCGGGAAGACCCATCTGCTCGGGCGGCTGCGCCGCTGGATTGAGAAGAATCGCATCGAAGGCCTCGGCGACACGGTCTTCCTGTACGTTCGCTGCAACGCCAGTGGCGCGACCTTGTGGCGCCACCTGCGGATGACGATCGCGTCGGACCTGCTCAAGCCGCTCGACGGCG
>JBGSME010000190.1:0-13812 GCA_041740335.1 Bryobacteraceae bacterium
GCGCGCGTGATGGTGAACCGCCTGTGGCAATGGCGTTTCGGCCGGGGTATCGTCGCAAGCCCCAGTAACTTCGGCCAACTGGGCGAACGGCCCACGCATCCGGAACTACTCGACTGGCTCGCGGCCGAGTTCGTTGCGGGCGGCTGGTCTATGAAGTCGATCGACCGGAAGATCGTCTTGTCGGCCGCCTACCGGCGCAGTTCCCAGGTGGTTGCCGCCAGCCAGGAAAAGGACGCGGCCAACTCGCTTCTATGGCGGTTCCCGCCGGTGGAGCGCCTCGACGCCGAGACTCTGCGCGATTCCATTCTTGCCGTCTCCGGCAGGCTCGACGCGAAAGTGGGCGGCCCGGCGCGGCCGTTCAACGACAAGAACAACCGACGCACGCTGTATGCCACGGTTGCCCGCACCAGCCCTGATCGAACCATGACGTTGTTTGACTTTCCGGACCCAAAGAGCCATGCCGAGGAGCGCACGGTTACCGTAGGACCGCTGCAGCGCCTCTACTTCCTCAATAATCCGTTCGTCTTGGGACAGTCGGAAGCACTGGCGGCGCGGCTGGAGGCGGAAGCCGGCGCCGACGCGCGGAAGCGTGTCATGCGCGCCTATGAAATCCTTTACAGCCGCCCGCCCGCGCCCGCCGAGATCGACGCCGCACTCACATTTCTTCAGAAAGAGTCGTGGCCGCGTTACACACAGATGCTGCTCGCCGCGAGCGAGTTCTTCACCGTCCGTTAGAGGGAAACATGATCACACGCCGCAAAGCAGTTCAAATGATGGGCGCCGGGTTCGGGCTGGTTGGCCTCGGCGAGTCGCTCCGCGCGGCGTCGGTGGGCAAGCCGCACTTCGCTCCAAAAGCCAAGAGCGTCATCTTTCTTTATCTGAACGGCGGGTTGTCGCATCTCGACAGCTTCGACCCCAAGCCGGAGTTGGTGAAGCGCGACGGCCAGCCGATGCCTGGCCCCAAGGTCAAGACCGACCGCGCCTCGGGTGGCTTAATGAAATCGCCGTTCGCGTTCCAGAGATACGGCAAGAGCGGCATCGAAGTTAGCGATATCTTCCCAAAGATTGGCGAGCGCATCGACGATTTTATGGTTGTGCGGTCGATGTATTCCGAATCGGTTAATCATCTGCCGTCGATGTTGATGATGAATACCGGGCACGCGCTGCGAGGCGGCTCACGCCCGTCGTTCGGCTCCTGGGTCACTTACGGACTAGGCTCGGTAAATCAGAATCTACCGGGCTACGTAGTGATGTGTCCGGGCCAACCGGTTGGCGGGGCGCGGTTGTGGTCAGCGGCGTTCCTGCCGGCGTCCTACCAGGGCACGCTGATTCGTAATGACGCCGACACTACGGACAAATTGATCCAGGACATCGCCAACAAGAGTTACACTCGCGAGCAGCAGGAACGGCAGTTGGGGCTGCTCTCGAAGCTGGATGCGTCATTCCTCGATCGCGTGGGCTACGACCCGAAGCTCGAATCGAATATCGAATCCATGGAGACCGCCTTCAAGATGCAGACGGAAGCGCCGGGCATCTTCGATCTGGCGCGCGAGCCGGAGCATGTTCGGGCGCGCTACGGCGACGGTGATTTCGGGCGGGGCTGCCTGATGGCGCTGCGTCTGGTGGAAGCCGGAGTCCGCGTGGTCCAGGTCTATTACGGTGACGGCCAACCCTGGGACAGCCACGACGACATCATCATGCAGAAGCACCACGCGCGGCAGTCCGACGGCCCGATCGCGGCACTGGTGGGCGATCTCAAATCGCGGGGCTTATTCGACCAGACGTTGATCATCGTGGGCAGCGAGTTCGGCCGGACGCCGATGATCCAGAATTCCGGCACTGAAAAGGTAGGCCGCGGGCGCGACCACAATCCCCCCGGATACTCTATTCTGCTGGCGGGCGGCGGCATCCGGGGAGGGCAAACCTACGGCGCCACTGACGACTTCGGCTACAAGGCCGTGGAGAAGCGTGTGAACCCGCACGACCTGCACGCGACGGCGCTGCACCTGCTTGGCCTCGATCACAAGCGGCTCACGTATCGCTACTCGGGCCGCGACTACCGGTTGACGGATGTCCACGGCAACGTCATTGGCGACTGGCTGGTGTGAGATGGCGCTTAGATTTTGACGGCTTTGTAGCCGCCGCGGGACTTGTAGTAAAGGAACAGCGCACCGAAGATCACGGTGAGAATCATCGGTAGGATCGCGACGTAGCGGAAAGCAGCGGCCGCACCGTGAGTGTCGTACCAGCCGCCCATGACGGGCAGAATGAACGCCACCGAAAGGTTGCCGGTGCCACCGATGACGGCTAGCGCGAGCGGGCCGCCCTTGGGGAAACGCTCGGAGGTAACGCCCAGCATCAGCGGCCAGAAGTAGGTCTTGCCGATTCCGAAAACGGTTGCCCAGAGGAATGCCTGGGCCATGGTTGACACATTGCTAAGTCCGAACAGGCCGATGCAGGTAAGGATGGCCGAGATAGTGAGAACGCTCAGAGGCGACATCGCATGGGCGAGCCGGCCGCCGAAGAAGCGCAACAGGAACATGATGCCGGCGGTGTAGACAAGGATCAGGATCCCCTGCATGTTGGCGAGCTTGCTCATCACCGAGCCGACCCACTGATCCGGACCCAGTTCGGCGGCGGCGGTCATCCACATGCAGACCCACCACAAGATGAACATCGGGCGGAAGAGTTCGCGCACCATTTCGGAATTGGAGACGCCGGCCGACACGCGTTCGGTGGCGGGGAAGGTCTCGTTCCACACCATGAAGGCGTAGATGACGGCGGGGATCATGATGAGGGCGAGCTTCACCTGCCAACCGAGCGTCATGGTTGCGGCGGCGACGCCGGCGAGATCGAGCCCCATCATCTTAGTGAGGGCATAGGAGAGCAGGCCGCCGATGATGAGGCCGCCCGGCCACCAGGCGTGGAGGATGTTCATGCGGTGGGTCTTGTCGTCCGGATACATGGTTGCGACGAGGGGATTGATCACGCCTTCGACGAGACCTTGCGAGAGCCCGAGCGTGAGCATGCAGCCGTAGAGGATGATGAACCCGGCGTCGCTGTATTGGATGGGTCCGGACGGGCGGGGGGCAAGGAGGATACCGAGAACCGCGACGATGTAGCCGCCGGCGGAGAGAAGCAGGAGGCGGCGCATACCGAAGAAGTCGACCAGGGAGCCGCCGATGATGATGGAGAGTGTGAAGCCCCAGAAGGCCGGGCTCAAGATGAGTCCGGTTTGTTCCTTGGTGAGATGAAAGTCAGCGCCTAAGGCGTCAAGGATATCGCCCCGGATGGAGAAGACCATGGAGGTGGTGACGAGGGCGATACAGCTTGCGATGAACAGTTTCTTGGGGTTCATAGTCAATCCCGGTGAGTGTATCAGGTTTTGGCTCGGCTATCCTAAATGGATATGGCATTGCCGGAATCGGCCGTTCAGTTTCTTCGCTCGCAGGCCGAACGAGTAGGTAAGCTCCCGCGCCGCAAGAGGATCGTTTTCCCGGAAGGTAACGATCCGCGCGTACGGGAAGCCGCGGCGCGTTTGGAAAGGGAAGGGCTAGTGGAGCCGATTCTCATTACCGATCCGGCGGGCGAACCGCGTCTGCAACGCTATGCCGATCTTCTCCACGAGCGGCGCCGCGCGAAAGGGCTGACACGGATCGAAGCGGGCCAAATGGTGTTGCAGCCGCTGTATCTCGGGTGCCTGATGGTGACGGCGGGCGATGCGGATGGCTTTGTGGGAGGTGCGGCCAACAGCACGGCGGATACGGTGCGCGCCGCGCTCCACTCGATTGGGGCTCGCACCGATGTGCGCACGGTCTCGACGTTCATGCTGTTGTGCGTACAGGACAGTTCTTTCGGGCACCACGGGATTCTAACGATCGCGGATCCGGCAATGGTGATCGACCCATCGCCATCCGAACTAGCCGACATCACGGTGGCGACGGCGGCCAGCACGCGCGCGCTGTTCGGCATTGAGCCAGTAGTGGCGATGCTGTCGTTTTCGACAAAGGGCAGCGGGAGGCACAAGAAGTCCGAGGCGGTGGTGGAAGCGTTCCGGATTGTGCAGGCGCGCGCGCCGGATTTGCATGTCGACGCGGAGTTGCAGGCGGATGCGGCCCTGGTTGAGGCTGTGGGCCGATTGAAGGCTCCGGGATCGCCGGTGGCGGGCAAAGCGAACACGTTGATCTTCCCTGACATCAACGCGGCCAACATCGGCTACAAGTTGGTGGAGAGGCTGGGCGGGGCGACGGCGATCGGCCCGTTTCTACAGGGCCTGGCGCGGCCGGCGAACGACCTTTCGCGCGGCTGTTCGGCAACCGATATTTACGGCGTGGCGCTGGTGACGGCGCTGCAGTCAGAAGAAGGCTGATCGGGCGATGTTGCCGTTCAAGCTGGTTTACCACGACGGGTACGACCTGAACCTCGGCGAGCACGTATTTCCGGCGCGCAAGTACAAGCTGATTCGAGACCGGCTGCTTGCGACCGGCTTCGCGGCTGGCGAGGACATACTGACGCCGGAGCGCATCGACGACGAAGATCTGCTGCTGGTGCATGACCGCGGCTGGATCCAGCGGCTGAAGTTCGGCACGCTGGGGTATCACGAAATTCTGAAGCTGGAGATTCCTTACTCGAGCCGGATGGTGGAGGGCTTTTGGCTGGCTGCCGGAGGCACGCTGCTGGCGGCGGAGCAGTCACTTGAAGACGGCCTCGGCTATAACATCGGCGGCGGCTTTCATCACGCGTTTACGGGGCACGGGGAAGGGTTTTGCGCCATCCACGATGTTGCTGTGGCGGCACGGACGCTGCAGAAGCGGGGGCGCGTGGAGCGGGCGATGATTGTCGATTGCGACGTCCACCACGGGAATGGAACGGCGGCAATCTTCGCGGGCGACACGAGTGTGCTGACGCTATCGATTCATCAGTTCCAGAATTACCCGGAGGAGAAGCCGCCCTCCACGATCGACATACACTTAGCGGACGGGGTGGGCGACGATGAGTATCTTCATAAGCTCGAGACGGCGCTGCGGCCGGCGCTCGACGGGTTTCGGCCCGGCATCGTTTTCTATGTCGCTGGAGCGGATCCGTATGGGGAAGATCAGCTCGGGGGATTGTCGTTGACGATGAACGGCCTTGCGCGGCGGGATCGGATGGTGCTGACGGAATCGCGCACTCGGGGAATCCCGGTGGCGATCACGCTTGCCGGCGGGTACGCGATTCGGACCGAGGACACGGTGACGATCCATTGCAACACGGCGATGGCGGCGCGGGACGTGCTGTTATCTTGACCGGCGTTCGGCGGGCGGGGCGATTCCATCGTGAATTTCCGTGATGAAAGTGATGAATTTTGATGAACGGCCCGCGCGGAACTCGACGGATCATATCTTCATTTGAAGTTTCGCTTCCATTTCGGCGATTGCCTTGACGACACGCTCGCGGGGCTCTTTGTAGGGGGCGAGCGCGTCGAGGAGCGCGCCTCGGAAGAGGTCCCAGATCTGGACGGGGATGGATCCGTCGGGATTGGTGCCGGGATGACCCGACGGGATTTTGGCGCCGGCGGCTGGTGCGGGTTCGGCTCTGAGGCGGTAGTTGGTGGTTGGATCCAAGTAGGTTGACGGCATGGTGGCTATTGTTCCGTTTCGGCTGGGTCCGCGGGGGTGGAGGCGCGGTGGCTGGGGGGCCAAACCCTGTTCGTCTGATACCTGCGGATGGGGGTGGATTTCTGTGGTGTTGGGGTTGTTTTGAAATTTTGGTTTTTCGAACGATTGGTCCAATGTTTCGTTGCTGTTGGCGGTAGGTGGCGGAGCTGGATTTTCGGGGGTGTGTTGTGATTCCACAGGAAGGGTCTGGTGGAGGCGGAGTTGCGCAAGGGCGCGTTCGTACTCGCGCGTGAAGCGGACCTGCTGGCGGTTGAAATAGGCGAGGGACCTGGAGTTGTCGATGAGCTCGCGCACGGCGAGGGTCTGGATGAGGTCGGGTTTCGGGGCTTCGAAGCCGTTGTTGATTTTGGCGGATTGGATGGCGATTTCCGATTGGACGAGGCAGTTTTCCGAGCTCCAGCTTCGGCGGAGCTTCCACTTGGCGACGACCATCTCTTCGACGATGAGGAATTCGGCATCGTCGGCGGGTTGGTAGATGGCGATGAAGGAGTTGGCGAGGGAGCGGAGGAGTTCGGCGTTTTCGCCGGGGAGGAGGATGGTTTGGGCGGTTAGGCCGTTTTCGATGGCGTTGAGTAGGATGCTGTTTGTGGGTCCGGGCGCCGCCGGGTTGGGAGAGTTGGCGTTGGCGGGCCTTGTGGCGGCCGACGGCGCCGTGAAGCGGATCTTTTTTCGTTTTGACATTGTTGCCTCCGTGATGAATTTACGGGGGCGGGGGTGGGCGCCAGCAAACCCGATATGGGGAAGCCATTGTGCGGGTTGGGTTTATTAAATATTGAGGCTGGGGTACTGCTCCTCGTGGGGGGGCGCGCGCAGGGTGGATCGTCGACGGCGGCGGTTGTGGAGGACGCACAGCGGACCACTCCGGGGACTTGTGGTGGGGGTCCGCCGGGCTGATCGTTTGCTCGCGGCCGAGTTGCCATTGATGCTCTTCGGCAGGCTGAGTTGACCCGACATGCCTAGGGGTCGCCTTTTTGAGGCGGCAAGCGGGTATTCCTACTGAGATCGCAGCCGCCGCTGCGCTCGACCAAGTGCGGCTTCAATTCGACTGCGACTCGGCGCGCGCAGCCGCTGCAACCCGATGGCCTTGGCCATCGCCGCAATGGCCTCTTCGTCCGCCGTCGCGCCTCCGGCCAGCATGTCCAACGCCAATGACTCAAGTTCCTGAATACAGATCTCGTCAACGGAGCGATCCAACCCTGACCGAAATGGTGCGAGCTGCCCGGCTTCGAGTGTGTTCGGCCAGAAGAAGGTGCCGGCGTCTTCTTTGGTCTTCTTGAATGTCCGCACCGCAACACGCGTGACGCGATCGGTGATGCGAGCGCCGGTCCGTTGCCACCCGTGCAGGCGTGCTACTTGGCGGACAAGAACTTCATCCAGAATAGGGCCTTCGGCCTCGACGATGCTGGAGACGAGGATGCCGAGTTGCCCTTCGTACGATCGTTCGAAGAAGCGCTCCGCATCCGCTTGTACATCAGAAGCCGACGGAGGATGGGGCGGCGCATGTTCGGATAGCGCTTGAGCTTGATTGCTGCGATATCCGCCCACTCCTGCTGTGGCTGTCGCGGCCAGTTCTGCAGGCAATTCCTCAACACTAGGCTCTGCCACTGGCGCACACGATTCATCAGGATCTGTCACGATCGGCGAAGCTGGCGCGGCGGCCTCTCGCTGGGCCCGACTCTCCCGTAGGATCGAGTGCAGTTCGGTATCCAGCCTGTTGAGCGTACTTTCCTGGTCGATCCACCAGCCCGTCGACCACACCCGCCGGATCTCCCAGCCTAGGCCCCGCAGCACCTGCTGCCGCAACTTATCGCGGTCGCGAGCCGTCGCTGAGCGGTGGTAGGTCGCTCCGTCGCATTCGATACCGGCCAAATAGATCCCGGCTGCGTCCGGATGAACCACCCCGAGGTCAATCCGGAAATCGGAAACGCCGATCTGTGCATGAATGTTCCAGCCGCGAGTTTGGAGAGCGGCGGCCACATATTCTTCGAACGGACTCTCGAATCCACCTGTGCTTCTTGAGACTAGTTCCGCGAACGCCCGAGGTCCCTGTTCCGCAAATTCGAGGAAGTGCTTCAACTCCGAGACACCCCGCGCCTGTGTGCGCGAGAGGTCTATCTGCTCCGGCCGCAAGGTCGAGAAGACCCGGAGTTCTTGTCTCGCCCTCGTGATCGCCACGTTGAGTCTGCGCTCGCCACCTTCCCGATTCATGGGACCAAAGTTCATGAAGACTCGACCGTTGATATCGGGCCCATACGTGATCGAGAAGTACATTACATCGCGTTCGTCTCCCTGTACGCTCTCCAGGTTCTTCACGAAAATCGGCTCAAGCCGATCTTCGGCGAAATACTGCTCGATAGCAGGGTCGGTTCGCCGCTCCTGGTCCAGC
Source organism: Bryobacteraceae bacterium (assembly GCA_041740335.1). Classification (GTDB taxonomy): domain Bacteria; phylum Acidobacteriota; class Terriglobia; order Bryobacterales; family Bryobacteraceae; genus DSOI01. The sequence continues at coordinate 8,044 of JBGSME010000190.1, forward strand.
ATGTCTTCAATAAGCCTCTGTTGGTCGGTGTTAAAGGTCACAACTCCGATCGAGAGACCCGCGTCAGCGAACCCCCGCGAATTGAGTCGATCCACTATGTCACGTACAATCGCTCGCGCTTCCTTCGGGTTGGTCCGGGCGCCACCCTTCTCATACACGCCCGGAACATGATGGAAGCTAACGGCGCGATCGTCGGTCATCGGCGAGGGGAAAGTCACCAGGCCGCCCCCGTAGTACCTTCTGTTCGAGAACGCGATCAGGCTCTCGTGCCGGCTGCGATAGTGCCACGAAAGCTGCCGTGACGGCAGATTCGCACCTATGCACTCGTCCAGGATACTCTCGAGATCTTCTGGAATGTCGTCGAGGTCATCTTCGCCATCCGCCTTGTTGAAGAAATTTGTGGGAGGCAACTGCTTCGGATCGCCAACCATTACCACTTGCCTGGCCCGTGCGATCGCGCCGATAGCGTCCCACACTGGAATCTGCGACGCTTCATCGAACACGACCAGATCAAACGAGGCTGCGGAAACAGCGAGGTACTGAGCAATTGAAAGTGGGCTCATCAGCAGGCACGGAGTAAGTTTGGTGACAACAGATGGAATTCGCTCCATCAGCTCACGCAGCGGTAGTTGTCGTTTCTTTTTCGTCAACTCATGCTTCAGCAATCCCCATTCCGGGTTCGCGGGAACGGAGTCCATGGCCGGAATCGCCGCGCAGAGATTGGCGCGAATCCAATCTCTAGTAAGGTCCGTGTATTGGTCGTCCAGGGCTTGAAACTCGGAAATGCGCTTTTCGTGCTCTGCCGATAGAAAAGTCCGCAACACCTCATCGGCGGTGACCACATGATTTAGCCACCAACGGCTGTAGTTGACTTCAAACACTCGCGGTAAGTCGGCGGGCCCAATTGTCGCCTTCTCCAGGGCGGAAACGAGACCAACAAGCCCGTGTGTTTCGGCTTCCTCCCGTGCCTGCCGCCAGGAGCACCATCTTTGCAGCCGGGGAGCTGCAGCGATGATTGTCGTACACCGGTTCCGCAACTCCGCGTCGTCTACAGTTTCGAAGGTTGTTCTGTCCCGCCCGGCGAAGCAGCCGCTTTCCGCCATGTCCCGAATCGCTGTCGTAACTGCGGCCGCTGCGGATTCGAATTCCAAGCCGGCTTGCCGAATGGATTCAGCGCCAGTGCCCAAGCGGCACAGACGCTCGATAGCCGTGCGAATGCGAAGATCATCAGCCTCGGTGTCAGTAAAAGCCGGGAGCGTTCGGCCGAATGTCCTAGCGAACTCTATCGCACCGTCCAGTTCGCTAAGGTTCGTTTCCAGTCCGCGCCAAACGCCATCCGTCCTCTCGGCTAGATCCGCGAAATCGGCAAGGCGTTCTTCCAATCGAGCGCGATCCTGGAGCGCGGCGTGTTGACCACGCAGGTACTCGCCGCACTCGCCACCCGCAATGGCGTCATGCGCACGTCGAAGGACGCCAGAATGCCAATCGTCGCAAAAGTCGATTGCTGCCAGAAGCGCATCACGATTCGTATCAGCGCCAGCCCACAAGCCATCTGTTGCGGAGGAGAGGCGGTCGAGTCGCTTCAGCTCGGCATCGATCTCTGACAATCGGTGAAGGGTGTCGGACGTTTTCTTCAAGGTAGGGCCACAAAGCCCGGACGCCACAGCTTCCAACCCCTCACGCTTCCAAGTCTTTCCTTCACTCACCGAAGCTACGGCGGACTGGAGCCGCAGCGCCGCTTTCGCCGCCCCGATGCTGGTACCAACTCCTGACCAGACTTCTCGCGGTACGGCACGAAGTTCAATGGCGTCCGCTTTTGCTTGGGTTGCTTCGATCTGCTTCAGAATCGGAAGGTCGCGACCAGGATTCGGTTCGCCGCCGCCAATCACCGCCGGCGTGAGTGCCGAGGTGACCCGTCTCTTGGCAGCGGTTGAGAACGGCCACCGTGACGTCTCAGCCTTCTGCCAGTCTCGCAGGAGCGCGGTGACCGGGACCCTTATTCCGGCGGTGTCATATGGCACTGATAGTCGCCGCTGTTGCTCCGCTACTTCTTCGAGCAGGGCGATTCCGCGTTCGAGCTCATCGGTAACAGTCCGCGGCCATGGAGCCGGGACAGCAGCAAGTAACATTTGGCGTTCATCCAGCAACGCGGGTCCGTTCCGGAGTTCGGCCATCAAGGGCTCCGCCCACGGAGCCGCGAGTCGCGCTGTAGAAGAGCGATAGTCCAACAGGACCGCCCGGGCAGAAATCAGTTCGGCGATGATAACTCCTGCATCGGGGTGAGCGGTGAAGGCCCATGGTTTTCCGGCGCAATTCGGAAGAACTACGGCGAGTTCCGCCATAGCGCTACGTTCCAACGCCGTTAAGCTACCTCGAAGCGGCAGACCGGTGATTTCCACTAATCGCCCGTAGGACTCAAGCATGCTCGTTGCCTTGGCTTGAACTTCCTTTACCGTTCGAAGGAACCCAGCTTGCCAAAGGGGACTCCATTGTGTCTGGCCAATTGGCATCAGGGGCGAGAGCGTCAATTCCTCGGAGCCAAAGGCCGCGGCGTTCGTTTCCAGTTTCGCGACTGCCTTACGGAAGATCTCGAGCCGGGCGACATCGTGGGCAAAAGGATCAGGCCAGTCGAGATTGATATCCGGCACGTCCTCCTTGCCGATCACATTGGCAAGCGCACCGTGAACGGTCATTCCGTTGGATCTCCGCCGATGGAGCCGTTCCACGTATAGATTCAGGCTCTCACGCAGGGTCTTGAGCCTGAGCGCCTCCTCCTCCCACTTCCCGTTGTCCGCGCTGCCGCGGGCGTCCCATGCCGCTCCCAGCGCTCCCAACACTGACGCCTTCTTCGCCTTTGAGGAATGCACCTCGAGGCAGAACTGACCCAGCCCGACCTCTCGTAGACGCCGATGAACCACTTCAAGCGCTGCTATCTTCTCGGCAACGAATAGAACACGCCTCCCCGAGGCGATACTGTGCGCAATCAGATTAGCGATCGTTTGGCTCTTGCCCGTTCCGGGAGGTCCGATGAGCACGAAGTCCTTGCCTCGGGCCGCCGACATCACCGCCGCCAGTTGGGATGAATCGGAAGGCAGAGGGCAAAACGTCTGACGGGGGTCGAAGTCAGTGTCGAGCGTTCTTGGCTCGACGAAGTGGATTTCCGAGGGATAGCCCTCGCGCGGCGTGTCGATCAGATGCTTGACTACTGGGTTGTCGCGAAGCTGATCCGTACGATGAACGAGGTCTTTCCACATCAGGTGCTTCGCGAACGAGAAGGTGGAAAGGACAACATCCGGCACGACCTCCCAACCTTCAATGTCCTTTATGGCCTCGGAAACCTGGGCCCAAATACGTTCCACGTCGAGACCCGACTCGTCTTTCGGCAATTCGCCTTCAGCAATCCCGAGGTTCAGGCTGAAGTCCTGGCGAAGCATCTCCAACAAAGTCGGATTGAATTGTGGCTCATCCTCGTGGACAGACAGAGTGAACCCCGACCGCACACTGCGCCGATTGAGAGTAGCCGGGATCAGAATGAGCGGCGCTCGGTACTTTTGCTGTTTGCCCTCCTGTGTCCAAGATAGAAATCCGAGTGCGACGAAAAGCGTGTTCGCACCACCCTCATCAAGCGATGCGCGGGCGGAACGGTAGAGATCGACGAGGGCTGCATCAAGCTCTTTGGAATCTCTTGGTGAGCAAAAGACCTCCTGTCTTGCAAGACCGTTGAGCGCGTGTTCATGCCGCGCATCTTCAAGGGTCCTGCTCTCATGTATAGCCCGGCTCCTGGGATCGGCATCATCCATCAGCGGAGGCAGCGGCAGTAGCCGCAGGGCTTGCCCACCGGCCAATGCGTCCTCGAGTCGCCCTGGGTCAGGGGCTTCGAATGTAACCGCGCGCTTACCCTTTCGGAAGTTCAGTAGACTGTTTCTCAGCGACAGATCAAGAAGCTTACGCTGCCAGCGCGCCACTCGATCCTTGGGACTTAGCGATCGCGGGTCCGCCTCAATCGCCTCCCCGCGCCCGTAGTCCGGAAGATCCGGAGCGTCTTCTACCGTCAAGGCTGCACCATCCGTGCCAGACGCTTCTCGTGGCAAGGCAGTAAGCGCTTCGGCGGCCGCCAGTGGCCGGATCTTGCGCATCCGTGCGCGCCGAACGTCGACAGCGGATTCGAAAGCAGCCGGAGCGTCCTCCGCGAGTTGCCGTGCTCCGCGTTCGGATGCCCAGGAGAAGGTAGGCGCGGGCTGCTCCGTAATCACGGTCGTTTCGACAAGAAGTAGTTCCTTCAAACGAAGGCGCTTTCGCAAAGCTGCCGGGTCGTCGGTCACGACCTCTGAGAACTCCTCCTGGCGGAGCCAGCATCCAACAAACGCGTGACCGGCGGTGAAGATGATCAGCGGGTTCAGGCCGGACTGCTCAGCGGCGCCCGCAAACAGCAGGGAGAGGTCGAGACAGGTTCCGAGACCGGACTCCAGAACCTGTGCCGGGCTGCGAACCTTCTGGCCAGTCTGCTCAAAGCTCGCCGGCGGCAGTGCATAGTCCAACCTCTCGGAGGCGAGAGCGCCCCAGATTGCGGATAGGATTTCCCACGCATGCTTGGAGCCGCCCTCGTAGCCGTTCAGTGCTGGATTCTTGCCGCTGTCACGAAGCAACTGAGCAGCCTTTTTCAGTAGCTTCTCAGTCGCCGGATCGTTGGGTTGAACGAACGCTGCAACCATTTCCGGCACATGCGACAGGCCTCCCCAATGATTTCGCGGCAGCAACTCGACGACGTGCTCACAGGTAGCAAGCGCCGTCTCGTCCTGTTCGGCTAACCGGATCTCGAACTTGACGGTCGCGTGTTCTGATTCGTTTAGGCGGGATAGAAGTGGGCCATCGAGGTGAAGATCGAGGCTGGATATGTGGCAGCTCTGCTGAGGACCTATCGAGTCGATGTGCCACGTCCTCGGCTTGAAGAAGCCCGGATCGCTCGACGCCGAAACGACGAGTCGCTCTCGCAGCGCATCCGTCTCGTTGAATACGACGAGTTCCCGCAACGCGGGTACGGCATTTTGGTAATCGGCGAGATTCAGTTTGCCTATCAGGCTCGCATTAACTCGCAGCCCCGGACCGGGCTGTAGCGCAGTTCCAACTAATTCCGGCACGTCGAGCCAATCCTCTATTGGAGTATCCCTACAATATCAGGAATCCCCGTCCGGCCCCACCGATCTCTCTTAGAATGGACGGCCAAACAGACCTCTTATAATATCCGTTGAGGTAGAGAGCCGGCAATCGTAGGAAGACCATGGCAAATACACTCCAGCACCAAGACCGCATCACTCTACTCAACGCCCTCGCCGACACCCCGCAGTTCGCCACCACTCGCGGACGCCAAGTCATCGTCCGCAATGCGCTCGGCGGGTACCCACATAGCGGCGAGATCGACAAGGCGTTGCGTTTCCTGGACTGGGAAGGAGAACCGATCGTCGTCGCGGACCAACTCCTGCGCCTCCTCGACGGGCACGAGCCCGCCCCCGGGATATCGGCGCTCGGGTTGATCGCGCAAGCTATCGAGCCGATGGCCGGAGCTCACGGCGGCAAGATCACGGACCTCCGCCGCCGAATGGGTTGGGGTGCGGACTTCGTCCGTGCCCCCGCCGCACCCTGGCAGGACGACCGCTCGGCGTTGGAAGTGGTGGAGGAACGGATCATCGGCGAGAACACCCTGCGGCCGCTGTTTTACCTCCGCAGAGCACTACGCGCCGCCGACGCGGTTGTTCGCGTCGACAAGATCGG
>JBGSME010000191.1:0-8271 GCA_041740335.1 Bryobacteraceae bacterium
CTCCGTTCAGATTCCCCAGTCCGCTGGCCTGGTCCGCAGAATAGCCGCACCGGAACACTCCGGAGTATTTGCCGCGGGAAATTCCTGTCGCAGCTTCCAGCCGCTGCGACGCCGTAGAAGGAAACGACCAGGGGCACCGGCGTTGGATCCTCACATCCGGTAGAAAGTAGCGGGCCATGTTCAGCCGGCTCTGCGCGCTCACACCGATGACACTTTCGGTGATTTCATCGGGAGCATTCATCAAGCCCCGGAAAATCACCGTGGCCGCGGTTGTGGCCAGGCCGGTCTTCAAGTCGAAGAACGCGAATCGCGCTGTTAGCTTCGATCCCTTCCAGCCTGCGGTCCGCTCAACCTGCGAATAGTAGGAGTCCGCGTTGGCGAGCGTCAACGAAATCCGGGTAACTCCATCGATCCCGTCCTGGGAACCGTATCGCAAGTCGAATGCGCTGTGGCCGATCAGGCGCGGCTGATAGTCCACGCCGGCATGCGTCAAGGCGTGTGTGCTGAATGCCTCCGTCGCGCCGCTCGGCAGTTCGCACTCGAATAGGATCACCGGCGTATCGGTGACTGCCCGTTCCTTTAATTCCTGAATTGTCGGCACGTTTAGAACCCCTCTCCCGGTGAAACTATGGTTATCCGCGTCGCGAAGCTGTCGATGCTCTCTGCCACTACCGGCAATTCGTCTTGGGCGAACCGAGCACTCGTGTGGACGCCGGTTGACGACCCCGTTCTCCCGTAGGGCGCCGCTATTGGTTGCGCGTCCACCTGTGCTCCGAATAGCTCAACAGTGTCTCCGCCGGCGATCGTGATTTCAAATCGGGATGGCGCTACCGCGGATGGCACTCTTCCCGAGACGCTGATTCGCTTCCAATCCGGGGTTACGGCGAAACTCCAGCTTTGCTGTAGACCTCCTGCCGACCGTGCCACCGCGATGGTCGCTGGGCTCCCCGCACGGGCATGAATGCTGAAACAGCAATGGTAGTTTCCCGGCAGTTCCAGCGTCTGGCCGACAGTCTGGGCACCGGCGCCGGAATTCACCACCCTGTACGCGTTCGTTCCGCCAACCGGGTCAGCCAGGCCCGAGGTCCATTGCAACAGCGGATCGTTTTGCCACGGTGTCTCTGTGAACTCTTCGCTTCTCGCGAGGAGGTTCCGCAGGGGGTCGGCGAAAACGAAGGATCGTAGCCGTCCTTCCGATTCCTGAAAGAGGTCCTCTAGGGCATTTCGCTCCGCGGCCGTCAAGGAACTAAGAACCAGATCCCAACGGATCGAAGTCTCCCCCGCGTCCTGATATTTTGTATTCCGGCCCTCGATTGTCTGGTTTAGTATCGTCCGGCTGGACCGCTCCTTACGCAGCGGATACTGCGCGACGCTCGATGTAACGAGTTGTGGAAAGTACGGCATTGTCTAGCTCCAGTTCTGGCGAATTCTCAACAACGCGCTCCCGCGAAACTGCTCCCGCAGCGTCAGGCCCACTGTGTCTACCTCGAAACTGCAGTGGTCGAAGGCGGAATCGTCCCACGGGTCAACGAAGGTGAATTCACCGTATCGGCCTTGCTGCGAGACAAAGAAGTCCTCCAGAGTCTGAAGCTCGTTCTCATTGAGAAGTTCCAATCGCACCACCCAGCGGCGGAGTCCCGCTTTTCGTTCGGGAAAGCGTTGTTCGCCTCCGTCGAGAAAGCGTACCAATCCGGTTCCGAATTCTACGATCCGCGTCACCGGGTACTGCGCCGAGGCGCCGGTTTTCAGGGCAGGGAACTGAGCCATACCTTAGAGCTCCCCCACCACGTCGCGTAGCGAATGTGTGTTTAACAAAGCGTGCCGTACGGCACGCGCGATTTCATCGCTGTGGTCAAGGAACGATCGGCTGTCCATCGCGTTCACCTGGATTGTCACAGCCGCCGGAGATGTCGTCTCAGTGGTTGCGCGTCGCGAGAGCCCGCCTTGGCCCGTCGCCACAGGCGTGAAGTTCGGCTGCTCAACGCTTGGCAATGCGGCTTCCACTTGAATCGACGCCGGTTGGGTCAGAACGGGAAGCGTCACAGCATCCGGGCTGCTATTTCCCGCTAGCGCGCCAACCAGGCCGGCGATTAACGCCGGAAGGCCAACCCCCGCAATGCCGCTGCCCGCCGTTTCGGAAACAGCCTTTCCTAACGCTCGCGCAACTCCGCCGATCGAGGCTGCGGTATTCTCGGCGGTCGCAAGTGTGTTTTCCTGGACACTGGCTGCATGTTGCTCGCTGGCCGCGCGCAATCCGGCTACCTCCGAAGTGAGAGCGGCCAGTTCCGTGCCAAGGTTTGACGTCCCTCCGGCTCGATCGCCCCCCGCACCATCTGGGCTTTGAGCAATTCGGCCAAGAAGCGAAGCTAGTCCCGCTTCACTTGCCGTCGAAGAACCTCCGGACACTGCCGCTGTTAAGTCATTCCTGATGTCACCAATCGCCATCTCTCTTTGCCCTCTCCGCTTCCGTCTCCAGCACCAGAAGTGCTTCAGCCGTCTTTGCCGGCATCCGCATGAAATCACCCGCTCCCGGTGCCTTCGTCCAAACGTAGTAACGTTCGATCCAGCCAATGCTTGCCGCGCTCACATAAGATCGCGGACAAGTCTTCAAGCTCACTCCGTTCCGTGCCCAAACCACGCCGATGCCTTCCTGATGTTCAGACAGCCATCCGCAATTTCGTTTTTTCTCTAGGCCTCTCCGCCGGCAATCGTCGCAATTCCACGCGGCCTGGTTCGAGTACTGGAAATGGAACGCGACTCTTAGTTTTTTCGTTCGGCCTCGCTCAAGCTGAGTTCTGCCCGAATTGCGTCAAGGATCTCTCTGGATAGTTCCTCAGGCCCACAATCGATCAGCGCCGCCGCATCGGCGGCTTTGCCATCAATGGTCAACCCCTGAATCCCCTGTAGACCCCACTCGATATACAACTTTTCAACCTGTCGATCCAGCAGTGCGGCCTCGATATGATCGGCGGTGTCCGGGCTTGATTTCAAGAAGTCGCCCCGCCCGTTCAGTTCCCTTGCTCGCTGTCCGAGCTCGATCCGCCGCCCGAGCGACATCCGAGCAATCCGGTACCTGACGTCCGGGAAAGCGCTTGATTGCTTCTCGATCGTGCTCTCGTACTCCATTGCTTCACCCAAACGCAATCGCGATCTCATCGTTGCCGACACCTTGTGCGCGGCTATCCCGGATTCGCCATCGCAGCCGGGTTTCATCATCGTCGAACTCCGGAATCTCCGGTACAACCGCTGGCATATAGACTCCACAAAGGCTTTCCGCCTGCTGCCCGAGTTGGAAGAAGACGCCGACGGGCGATCGCTGTGCCGCCGCCTCGTACAACCCATTCGTCTCTGCGCTTGTGTCGCTCGTCAGGTCCATATCCACCGTTACCCGGCGTTGCCCAGGCACCAAACACTTTGGTTTCATTGACCCGAATTCTCGAGTTCGGATATCAATGTCGTTGTCCACCTTCACGCTTGCCCGCAGCAGCGTGAAAAATTTCGATGGCACCGCTCCCAACCACACCTGGCCGAGGCTGCCCGGAACCAGCGAAAACTCTGGATACGGGCCCGACGGCTCGATCGGAAATTCCGTCAGTCCACCCATGCCGCTCGCAAACGTCAGATTGTCGCTCACGTCGGCCCCTATGCCGCGAAATCGAAATTGGTGGAAGTCGCCGTTCACTTGAATCGACAACTGGTCGACGCCCACACCCGCCACCATGCGCTGCACGGCATCTTCGGGATTCCAATAGTCGAACAGCGTAGCGCTCGGAAGCGTGTTCGACGGCAGATAGGTTACCGTTCGCTCCAACTGGCTCCCGATCGTGGGCGTCGCCTGAAACGGAGCGTTGATCGCGAATGTTTCCGTGTCGACGACTCCGGTCACGAACCGTAGTTCGTCTCCGAAGCGCACCGCTTGTCCAGCCACCAGCCCATGTGGCGCCGCCGTCTGGATCGTCAGCTCGTTCGGAGCATCAATAACGGACGCCCCGGCGAACTCCAAACCAGGCGCGCCCAGTCCCGCCCGAAACAACGTGCCGTAACACGGCTCAATCTGCGCCGGATCCCAGGCGGTCATATACGTGGTTAAGTCAAACGTGGCCCGCTTCCGCAGCACGCTCGGTAGTCCTGAGAACGTTCTGGTTCCCGTTTTGTCTTTCCGTGCCGGGCGCTCCACTACCTGCTGCAGCCCAAGCTTGATCACAGGCAGCCGTTGCTCGGCAGTCGCCGTTCCGGCGTTGCAATAACTCGGCTCCAATGCCACGTAGACTCGGTTCTCATTCGATGCGATGTAACAGCCCATTTCCATCTCCCTCGCTCAGGCGATATTTACTTCCAACGGCAATGTGATCTTCGCCACCTGAACGAAGTTCTTGCCTCCATGCTTCACCGGCTCGTACTTCACTTCGTACTTGCCGCAATAGTAAACTCCCGGTTTCCACTCCCCCCGGCAGTCCTCCAACACCTCGAGCAGTGCTTCCACATACAGATGCGTCCTCTCTTCCAGCCCCTCGAGACGGTCCTGCGAACTTCTTACTTCCACCGCCATCTGCACAACGCCCGAAAACCTCCGAAACTTCTCGGTTTGTTGGTTCTGGATCCGCTCACAGTAAACCGTCATCTGGGGATACCGGGCTCCCCGCGCGCGCTCCCACAGGTCCAGGGCGAAGTGCCCGTTTTCCACCTCCGGCACAGGAAAAAGAGTCAACTGCGAACCTTTTTCCTCCAACCGGCCCAGCAGCCGGCTGGTCACTCCTGCACCACCCGTGATCAGCCCGGTCAATGCTTCCGTGGCCATGCTTGCGACGAACGCCATGTTGCCCTCCTAAAAAAACGTCCGGCTTCGACGAACGTGGTATTCCGGCGACTGCCCGGTTCCAACCGCCGTACCTGCTACCAGGCCGCTCTCTGGAAGCAGCCAGACTTGTTCCAGACCGATCGGAGAGCCGTTCTGTCTCCTTACCGTTTCGCCGGCAAGTCCAACGAAAACATCCCAGCCCGTGACTCCGGCCGGCGCAGTTCCGGCAGCCACCTGGATCAGCTCTCCCCCACTCGCGTCGTATACAACCGCCTCACCCGCGGCGCCTGCCGTTCCTTGTGCGCTACGCCACCCAATTCGCACGACGTAGGTCTCTGCAGGGCCGTTTCCGCCCGCGCTCGTCACCTCGGGCGCTGGCGCCTGCGGAATCGGAAACCCAACAAGGCCGACGCCCAACTCGAACAGCAGATCCGCCGCCTCACGCGCCAGCATCGAAAAATGCTTCCATTTCCCGAGGTATCGATCGTTCAACTGGCTGTTGTAAGCATCGCTGTAAACCTCCACCAGCGTGCGCAGCGTGTGCCACCGGTGTAACCCGGGCGTCACCACGACTCGGCTCAATTCGTAGCTCCCAGTGCCCGAAGGAATAATGCTGCTCGCTTGCGTTCGAAGCAGGAACGCCGCCACCTCCAGTTGGATCTGTTCGGTCGCGATCGCCAACTTTGCATCGAGCCCGATTCCCTCATGTTTTGCCGTCTCGAGAATCGTGCTGTCCATCGCTTGCAGATCCCGCAATTCCGAGACCGGTCCGTCTGTTAGCAGTGCCATTTCTGCCTCCTTTGTCCTAATTCCGTTCCGTCTTCAGGTTCTTGGCCAATGTCTGCAGATCCGCCTCCGACAACACCGCCAGTTGCACCCGGCCATCCTCCGGCAGTGCCTCGGATTTCTTCGCCGCTTCCTGCTGTGCCTCGTAGTAGGCCGCGGATTCTTCCGCGGTCGCAAGGCGGGCCTTCTGATCGGCGATCAGCTTTGCTGCGAGGTGCCGGCCCACCTCCGTCTTTACATCCGCGCGGCCTCCATCGGATGTCTTCAGGCTCACCATCACCACGAACTCCTCCGATATTGTTTCGGTGGCCGCTCGAATCTTGCCGTAGTACTCTCTCAAGTCCATTCGTTGCCTCCTTGACTTTCCGGGTCCGGACTTCGGTCCGGACCCGGGTACTTCTGCCCTTTGTCCTGACTGCTTAGCTCTTCACTTGAACGCCGTGGTTGTTGCGCAGCACGCCCGTTCCGTACAGAACGTCTACGGTGAACTGTTGCGCCAGGGTGTTCGGCTGGTAGCTCATGATCACGCGCAATCCGAAGCTGCCCAACTCCGCGTACTCAGCAATCGCGCCGGTGCCCGGAATAGGCTGCGGAAGCCGCCGAACCACCAGGCCAAGCGCATTTCGCGAAAACGCGATGTTATTCGTCGTCGCCGGTGCGCTGCCGGTCTTTGCTACAAACTGTGAACGGAACACATAGAAGTCTTTGATCTTCCCGACCGTGCCGTCCACCAGTGCCCGGAGTCCAGCCTCTCCCGCCGTCGCGTATTCGCTGAACCGCGCGATCTGCCGCAGCTGCGAGTATGCCTCGCCGCTCACCACTAGGTGCTTCGGTGAAGTCGACGGAACCTTCGCCGTGAATAGAGCCGTCTCCGCGAGATCGATCGCCCCTTCCGTCAACGCTGAGCCCGCCGTGCCCACAGGCGTGTTCGCCGTCAATTGCGAGTACAGCCCCAGCAGGTCTGTCTCGATCTTCTCGGCCAGTGCCGTAACCGCCGGCTGCATGTACAGCTTCAATAGGTCCGGCACGGCCAGCACCTTGGTCACGTCCGGAATCTGAAACGTCGCCTCGGCGTGCGTGTTCAACACGATCTGTGCGTTCCCGACACTCGGATTCTGCGCCACGACCGAGCCGCCCTCAGATATGTTGTTCGCCACCAGCGTCGGCGGAATCGGTACGTTCACCGTGTCACCCGCTTGCGCCAGTATCGGCTCGAAATCCCGGTTGACCAGGTTCCCCATCACCAGGTTCCCCATCAACGCCGGCAGCGCATCGGCTGCCACCAACTTCACAATCGCTTGTGCCACATTGGCTGATGTGATAGCAGGCATTTGTTTTTGTCCTCCTTGTCTACAGGCCTTCGGCCTTTGTTATGCGCAGGCCATCGCCTGCAAAAATACCAACGGCGGATGGTCGCCCCATCCGCCGCCGATCCCTTGAAACTTTGTTTGAGCGGGCTGTACCCTACAACGACACCTGCGAAGCAATCCGGGCGATCTCACGCCGGACCCGATCCATTTCGTCCGGATCCATTCCCGGCTTGATCCGGTCAAGATCTACACCGCCACCGGCCGCATTCCGCCCTGCCAGACTTGTACCCGATCCGCCGCTCACCCGGGCGGGTAGCAACTCGGGATTCTCCTGCACGAAACGCGTCAGGTAGTCTTTCAATTCCACGTCGCCGGTGGCATCGCGTCCCACCAGGCGGCCGTGGTCGTTGCGAACCACATCGTCCTTCACCGCCCGAAACGCTAAATCCAGCTTGGAGACTCCCAGCCGCTGCAATTCGGTGCGGATCGTCGTGTCACGCTCGGCCTGCTCTGCTCGCAGCCGCGCCCGCTCGTTTTCTGACGCCATCTCGTTCAGCCGCCGCTCGAGTTGCTCTCGCTTCCGCCGTTCGTCTTCCAACTCGGCCTTGTAGGCCGGCTCGGCCTTGCTCTTTTGCGTCTGGAAATACTCCCCGATTGCTTCGCGTACGGCCGTTCTTACATCGAGTTGCTCCGGTCCGCTTTCCGCCTGACCCTGGCTCCGGTTGTCCATCTGTTTGGTCTTCTCCTCGTTCATCTTCTACGCTCCTTCCATTCCCTGATCGATTTCCCTAGAAATCTGCTCTTTCACCTCTTGGCGCACATCGCAGAGATACTTGAACGCCAGCTTCTTCAGTACCTGCCTCCGCAGCGTCTCAGAGGATGGGGCCATCTCCAGTAGCCGCTCCGCGTCTGCCAACTCCCCCGTGAAATCCCCAATGTCGAATTCGTCCAGTCCCGAAACGTCGATCGAGATGGTGTCCTCCCGGACCTCGACAATCGCTCGAAGCACCCGCTTCATCACGTCCTTCGCCACGTCGCCGTACGCTCGCAGCACTTCCTGCGTAATCGCGAAGTCTCGCTGCTTGCTTAAACCTGACGCATTTACCAACGAACCGCCCGCCTGGCTCAGCAGATAGCACACCCGATAGATCTCGTCTTTCAGACGCGACAGGTTCTCTGCTGCTATCTGGTAGACTTTTCCCTCCGGCTCGGTCCACCCGAATCGGTCTCCCGGACCCAGTTGGATGTAGTACGACTCGCCGATCACTTCCTTCCACGCCCTGTCGCTGTAAACCACCGGCTGCGCAAACAACCCCAGGGTGAGAGCCCACGACAGCGCATTCGATCGGTTGAAATGCTCCAACTGCAGCAGCCCGG
>JBGSME010000192.1:0-13724 GCA_041740335.1 Bryobacteraceae bacterium
GTAGCCAGCCATCGCCTTGGCGATTGATCCAGAGACTCGAGTCGGGATTGAGCACGATGTCCTCGGTCCGTTCGTCGGCGAGGGCGGTGAGGACCAAGTCACCGAGTTCGCGCTTCAGCTTCTCATCGAGCCGCGCCCGCTGATCCTTCGAGCCGCTTGTGGCGTTGTTCAGCATGGTGTCGATTTGTGTTTACCGCACGGTTAATACCGGATATAGTATTGACGATGTCACGCACTCGTGTCAAGGCCTTTTCGCGAGGAGGACGAAAAATGGAGAGTCCGACGCACCGCGCCGTCCGCCGCCAGATCGAGGCGATGGGCGTTTCCGTTTTCGAGGTCGGCGTACTGATGCCGGCTGTTGAGACAGATGGTCACCAAAGAGACGCGCAGATGCTATTGCGGACGTGGGATGTCGAAACGCTGGAGCGATCCATCGGTTGGCTCCGCGCCCGTAACGCCGCCGGCGCAGCGATCTACATCCGGCCCCACGGCGAGCACCCGCTCAGCCTGATCGACGACCTGAAGCCCGAGACGCTCCCGGAGATGAAGAAGGCCGGCTACCAACCCGCGCTCGTCGTCGAGACGTCACCCGGCAACTATCAGGCTTGGATGAATCACGGCGAGGTGCTCGCCAAGCCGGTCTCGACCGCCGCCGCGCGCCTCCTCGCCGAACGCTGGGGCGGCGATATGGGCGCCGCCGACTGGCGTCACTTCGGTCGCCTCGCCGGCTTCGTGAACCGAAAGCCAGCGTACCGGAAAGAGGACGGCCAGTTCCCCTTCGTCCGCATCATCGAGTCCGCGCCGGAGCGGGTCTCTGACTGCCACGTCGAACTGGTGGCCGCCGCCAATGCCGCAGTGAAGGAACCCTTGAAGCCCACTCCGCTACCGTCGGCCCACCGCCGAACAAAGGGGCTCAAGACCATCGACGACTTCCGCGCCGACCCCCGCTACAACGGCGACGGCAACCGCATCGACCTCGCCTACGCCATTTACGCCCTGACGCACGGAGTCGAAGAAGCGCGGATCCGAGCTGGAATTCTGACCCGTGATCTATCAAAGAAGGGCGCAGAAAGACGCCAAGCTCAGTATGTGCTACGCACACTCCAGAAGGCCCGTAAAGCCACAAAGGTCAGCATGCGCCCTCGAGAATAGAGAGACTGGTGGCGTCGATTCCCGTGTCAGCTTGAGACTGAGGGGTGTCATTCGGCATCCTCAAAGCCCAGAGGGCAAGCCATTCCGGTCTGGTACGGGCTCCAGAGACAACGTTTCTCTGTACATTTCGCGACGCGGTAGCCTGGTCGGCAGCGAGTGAGAGTGCTGTTTGAGCGTGGAGAGCAGCACAGGTTGTTGGCCACTGTCGTCGTGCGTGCGTCGGCACTAGCAATTTAACCCGCATTGAACACCTTTAGAATCACCCACGCTCCGAGCGAGCCGAGTATTCCTAAAGTAACTACCGCAAGAAGCGTTCGAATCCTACGCTCAAGAGGCTGTTTTTGAGGAGCGAACTCGACGTACGGCAACAGCCAGCGGGCTAGTGAGAACGCCAGCCTGAAAACCATCAGGGCCATGGCCAGCATGAAGACGAATGTAGCTGCGTGGTAGACAGTTGGCCGGAGGGAGAACGCCTCGGATACCCATTGACTAGCCACTGCGGCGGATGCGAGGGTGAAAGGCAGCCCCAGGCTCAAGAGGAGTACATCGTAGACGTATCCTGAGTGTAGGAACCCAACTCCCGTCCGATTCTCCTCTACAACGGACAACAGCTTCTGATACACCCCGGATACCCAAATAGATCCGGTCCCCACAACCATTAGGGAACTGCCGTTCGGCGTCGGAGCACCCGACGGATTCGACAGATCAAAGGCTTTTGGCTTCGAGAAGTCAAGCGAAACAATGGCACGATTCAATGCCTCCGAACCGTTGAGCACGATTCTGTGGTAGAGCCCAAGTTCGAAAGTAACGAACTGAAGGGGTATTGGCAGGGTTTCCTGTCGGAGCACTTCCGGGTCGACCGTTATTATTTGTTCGCCACTCGCACCGCGCGCTTGAATAGTAACTGAGTGCGCCAGCCGCAGGACCTGCTCTGCTTGGGCATTTCCGGCGACAGGCACGGCAGCTAGTCGGAATGCCTCCGCGGCACCAGTATTCATCTCCCGATACAGTCGCCGTAACGTGTCATAGTCGACGACACACGGTGGAACTCTGGCGCTCTTCTCATACCGGACTGCCGTTGCACTAGCGGCTTGCGGATTGAATGTATTCAGGCCCTCCTGAACCCTCTGCTCGCGAACAGCGACGAATGTGCCGGCCGTGCCTCCCTCCGCTTCCCACGTCCCACGCATTGAGCCATCGGCCTGAATCGAGGTACACACTCTTGCTCGCGTCAAAACGGTGTCCGGCATGACCTCCCTGGGTGCAAGGTCTAGGGTTAACTGACCATCGCATACGGTACCCGTGACGCCGAATGCCGATAGCCCATACGTCGTGTCGTTAAGTCGTGCGTGGCCCGACAGGGCTCCGTCTTTGTGGTCCAATTCCAGAAGAACATTGCCCGAGTTCGTTCCCTCGATTCGCCCGATCCAACGGCCTGAAATCTCTGACATGAAGACGTGACCCTCTTTTTGATCAACCACACCTATGTGACTGAAGGCATAATGGTACCTGCTTTCGTACGTTCTCGCAAAGCACATGTGTCGGCAGATTGTTCGGCGGTTCGACGACGACCTGAAGCCAAGACGCTCCCGGAGATGCAGAAGGCGGCGGCTTCCAGCCGGCCTTCTTCCGATCGGAACATAGCCGATGGGTCAACTTATAAAAGGTCAAGCCTGACCTTGCGGCGATTCACCGCTGCTCTTCGTGCGAAGAAAAAACCAAATGAGCCAGAAGTCGAGCGAGGCCAGAAGGATCGCTACCAGGAAACCGATAGTCACGGCTAGAGAATGCGGAAAGGTCATGATCGTTTTCAGGTACTCAGGAGGCAGCCGGGCGTTGACTTGTGCCGCGTATTTGCCCATGGCGTTCATGAAATAGAGGGCTCCTGTCAACGCTAGGAGCGTCGCGCCACCCATCACGGCGGCCCTGACGCGATGAAGCAAGTCGCCTATGGGATGGATCGTCGCTACTATGAACGCAATGTTCACGAGCGCGGCGAGCATCACCACGTATGCAGCAAAATGTCCTATTACGTGGTAGAGCGCGTGGTACCAGACCTCAGTGGATCCAACATTCGGCATGTGAACAACCCCTGCCCGAGAGATCGGACTCCTCCAGTGTGCCATTCACAGGCGCCCAGCGGTGTGGATCGGCGGAAGCATTGGCCCTCACCAAGTGCTCTAGTTGCGCCATCCATCAAGTCGTCCCCGCGTGAATTGCGAGCCGTTGAGCACCGTACGCCTACCAGATCGTCTGCACCCGCGACGCCCGTATCTTGCCATCGCGACTGACCAGCGACACACGAAGCGCGACCGCCGTCGCGCAAACGATCCGATCCGGAAGATCCGGCACCTCGTCGCGGCTCACCAACCCGACCGCATCGGCCACTTCCCGGTCCAGCGGCGCCAACCGGCACGATGTCGCCGGATCATCAAGCGCCCGCACCAGCCGATCACGAGCCTCAGCCGGAAGTCCGCCCCTTCTCCACAAGGTAGGTCAGCTCAACCAGGCAAACCGACGGAACGTGGATCGTATCGCCATCCTCCGTAGCCGAATCCAAGACTGTGGCCGCCGTCCGCGAAAGCCGAGCATCGCCGGCCAGATACCAGACGATAGTGTGCGTATCCACCACGACCGAGGGCATCAGATGTCGTCGCTCGGGAAGTTCCGCCACATCTCCCGCTGATTCGCCTCGATCTCGTCCGCCGAGAGCGACACGCCCAGATCCGCCCAAAGCCCCTTGACGCTCTTCCGCGGCTTCTTCGGCGCCGACTCATCCAGCAGCCGAGTCGCATGGCTCAGGATCTCGCGCTGCTTATCCGCCGGGAGCGCCCGGACCGCTTCCAGAATTGCCTGTTCGACTGACATGACGAGCCTCACCTCATTATCGCTCCACCATCCCGACAAGGGATCGACTTCGCCCGCCCGTTCACAATCGCGTCTCTCTGATTCTCGCCCTCGCCTCCGCTCTCGCGGGCACCGCTGCGCTTGACGGCCTCCCGGCCTAGGCGCGCCCTGCGGGACTGCGAGCTTCTGCTTTGTCGGCTCCCCCGGAAGTTCGCTCATCGCGAACCGCTGCGCTCTTCCGGTCCCCCCAACAATGCAGCTCTTGCCCTTGGGAGCGCCTCCGCTTGCTTCTCAGTGCCCCGCGAGAGGCGGGAGCGAAGCAAGAAACCTCAAGGAGACACGACCATGAAACTCAGCACGAACGAAGTCACCCTCATCGGGTTCATCGGCGCCGACGCCGAGGCGAAGTAAACCCGCAACCACAACAACTACACCGTCGCCCGCCTGGCGACCACCCAATCCTGGAAGGACCGCAACGGCGACTGGCAGCGCCGCACCACGTGGCACCGACTCGTCGTTATATGGAATCGAGCCACTTTTCAAGCCTGTTTTTCTTTTTGAAGCCAGTTCGCCGGCTTGTTGGCCGGACGGCTCGTGCCAAAATATGTTATTGTGTACACAGAGTACGCACTATGGAAACCGAGAAGATTGGCATGCGTGAGTTCCGCGAGAACCTGGCGGGTTACCTCGAAAGCGGCAAGCCGCTGGCGATCACTCGTCACGGCGAGACGCTTGGGTTCTATATTCCTGCTCAGAAGCGGAGCCGCAAGGCGGAGGTCGAAGCCATGCGCGCTGCCGCGAAAGATCTGGACGCCATGATCGCCACGTGGGGCGCGTCTGAGGATGAACTCATGGAAGAGTACAAGGAGATCCGGCAGTCCAGCCGCGAGAAGAAGCGGAACGCGAAGTAGCCGGCGATGGAACGTAGAGCCCTGGTGTTGGACGCCAACATTCTAATTCGCGCCGTTCTCGGCAATCGAGTTCGGCGAATCCTCGAAGCTCACGCCGACGATATCTCCTTCTTCGTTCCGGAATCCGCATACGCAGAAGCAGAGGAGCACTTGGCAGCGCTCGTCGTCAAACGCGGTGGCGATCCCGCAAAAGGACTCGCCTCTCTGCGATCCATGGCCGCGCTCGGCACGATTGTCAGTCAGGATCTCTACAGCGACTTCGAAGCCGAAGCGCGGAAGCGGCTCGGCGCACGCGATCCCGAAGACTGGCCCATCCTCGCGGCCGCGCTTGCCCTCGGCTGTCCGATCTGGACTGAGGACACCGACTTCTTCGGCTGTGGCGTCGCCACGTGGACGTCCGCCAGCATTGGCAGTTTCCTTGGACAGTAGCGTTCCTTTCACCGACGGTTTTACCCATCGTTTGGCCGGGGCACCGTTAACGATTTATTGGCGGTATGGATTCACACGTGACCGAAGCGCCTGACTAACGTTGGTCCATCGTAATCGTTTGCTCCCCTTTGCCACCATCCTTGACCGGGCACCGCTGCGCTTGACGGCGTAACCGCCTGGCCGCGCCCTGCGTTCGTCTACGCTCTGCTTTGCCGGTTCCCCCAGCCGGATTCCGCTCTGCGAGTTCGTTCGCTGCGCTCACCGGAATCCGCCCGGTCTCCCCCAACAAAGCACTCCGACTCACCGCTTCGCTCTTGGGAGCGGCCCCGCTTGCTTTTGGGTGCCCCGGTCAAGAGACGGGGCAGAAGGAGACAACGAAATGTTCAACAACGTGACTTTGATCGGCTACCTCGGCTCCGACGCCGAATCCCGTACCACCCGCAACAACACCGCCATGACGGTTCTCTCGCTGGCGACCAAGCGCACCTGGAAGAACCGCGAGACGGGCGAACGCGAGTCGCAAACCACCTGGCACAAATGCGTCGCATTCGGACGTACGGCGGAATACGCCGCTGGCCTCACGAAAGGCGCTCACCTCCAAGTCATCGGCGAGCTTCAAACGCGCGAATACATCGCCAAGGACGGCACGATGAAATCCGTGACCGAGATCCGGGTGCAGCGAGTCGCACGGCTTGACCGGGCTCCGAAGACCGAGTCCACCACGACGGACGAACAAGCGGGGGCCGCCGCGTGAGCGGCCGCCGCACGACGCCCAGAGGAACTCGCCATCATGACTCAATCCCATCGCGAACAACTGATACTCGCGCACATGCCGCAGGTCGAACTCCTCGCCCGCCGCTTGCATCGGCGCTGCCCGCAGGTTGAACTCGACGATCTCATCTCCGCTGGAACGGTCGGCTTGATTCAAGCCGTTGATCGTTTTGACCCGTCGCGGAATCTGAAACTTAAGACTCTCGCTGAACACAGAATCAATGGCGCTTTACTGGACTACTTGCGCATCATAGATCCACTACCAAGAACCGTTCGCCGCTTCCAGAAACAGCGCGATGCGTTGATCGCGGAGTTCTCGTCCACGGGCAATACTCCCAATGCCGATCAAATCGCACGCGCGCTCGGCCTCTCGCTTCAACGCTACGTCCGTCTGTCACTCATGATCATCGCGTCCGACCTGATCTCGATTGAGGAACCATCGCTGGCGCGGAGGCTCACCGGCTAAGGCCGGTAATCCTTCGACAGCCGTTCCCGCAGTTCTGCGGCGGTCAGGTTGTCCGGTTGCCGTCCGTCCGGCAACTGCACGATTGCCACGTCAACTTTGCCATCAAGAAGTCGCGCGATCGCATCCGAGCCTTTGCGGCCAGCAGGGTCACCATCGAGAAGAAGGACAACGCTCGAACAAGCTCGTTGTAGCTGTCGAATCTGGGGCGGACTGATCGTGCACCCCATCAGAGCGACGACGTTGCGGAATCCGGATTGATAGACCCGCACGCAGTCGAAGAAACCTTCGACGACCACCACCGTACCGGCCGCCTGTATGCGATGGCGATTAAACAGCTCAAGCGATTTGCGGAACCGGCTCGGGAAACGATATTTAGACTGGTCGCCATCCGCCACTGCCCGGCCAGCGTAAGCGACAAGTTTTCCGCAATCGTTGTGGATCGGAATCACGACTCGATTCGCCATAAGACCTGGACCATCGTAGTAGCCAATCCCGAAGTGGCAGGCGGTGGCTAAATCCACGCCACGACCAATCAAGTATGGGTGCTGGGGTCGCAGATTCGAGAGCCGGAACCGCAGCACCCGATTCACTTCTGCCGGAACCGCGCGCTCCTCTCTCACCAAGGGCACGCCGTTGATAGGCACGGAGAATCGATCCTGAAGAAGCAGCGCGGCCTCGCGGATCGAGCACCCTTCCATTGATGCCACGAAATCCAAAACGTTGCCGCCGACATTGCCTCTGGCCGCCATGCACGATTGAGAGTGGCATGCCCAGATATTGCGCCGAGCATCGATGGAGAAGCTGTTCTCCGACGCGGACTCATGCATGGGCAAGGGACAGAGCCCACGAAACAGTCCAGCACCGGTCGCATTCAATCGGACGCCGTACATGCCAAGCACGTCTTCCATTCTGATCTGGTTCTTGATGGCGCGAAAACTCACCCAGCGGCTCAAGCGCCACCGCCCTTCGGCGCGGTCCTCGTGATCTGAACTAAGTCCTCCTTGATATCAGCGGGCGTCGGCCCGGACGGTGTTGCCACTGCCTCAAGCGCCTTCAACAAGGCATCGAAGGCTTGCACACCATCATCGACCGCCGCGATCTCTGAGTCGAGCAACGGAATCCGCTGACGCAACCGCAGAAGGTTCTGCTTGCCTTCAAGCAGGCTGGCTGCGGAGGAATCTTTGGGCAGGTAGAAGGAGCATTTCGCACAGGCCATGCGATGGGCGCACTGGTCGAAAAAGTCGTAGGTGCAGTATCCGTGCCCGAGGTCGTAGTATTTCCAGGGCTCGTTGTCGGCGACGCCCCGCCTGATCGCCGATTGGTCAATCAATACGTCGATGGCGCGCAGGTTGCGCTCGAAGTATCCGGCGTCATCGAACGATCGGGCAAGCTTGGTCGGCGTGATGTTGGCGTAGAACTGCGTGGATACCGGGTTCCGATGCCCGAGCCACGCCTGCAGCTCGAACAGCGTAAGCGGCTCTTTGGCGTTATAGAGCTGCGACGCGATAGTGGTCCGCGCTCGATGACTCGTGATGAGTCCTCGCGCGTCGCTTCTTGGGACGCCCGCCTTGCGACACAATGCAGGAATCATGATCCGGTTCAGATAGCGCTGGGACAATCTCCTCGTGCGCGTGGACAAAAGAAAGTCGACCATCTCGCCAGTTTTCTTGTCGAGTTGGCTCGGCTGGGCGGGCCGGATCTTTTCCCATTCCTCAATCGCCTCGCCGACGATGGAATCGATCGGCTTCACAAATGCGATGTTGGTCTTGTTGATCGGAACATTCAGATAACAGACTCTGGCGGCCGTCAAATCTTCATTCCTTGGTCCCCACGAAATCGCACCGATTCGTAATCGGAAGATCTCGTCTGCGCGCAGCCCGGCAAATAGCCAGATCATGGCCGTGGCGCGAAGCAACGCCAACGGGTACATGTGATGCTTCCCCTTCACAGGGCAGATGTCCTTCTCCGTCAGATTCACGCCCGCCCAAACGAGCTTGGCCCAAACATCGTCGGCAATCGCTCTTGGGTTGGGCCCGAGCTTGTTCCTGATCGACGGGGGATTCCGCAGGCAGATTCTTGGATCGAACCGGCGGGGAATCCACTCCCACTCGGCACCGTCGCGGAAGAGGGTTCGCAGTGCGCTGAGGTAGCTGGCGATTGCCGCAGCCTTTAAGGGTTTGCCCTGAAGTTCTTTGTGACGTATCTGGCATGCCCATTCACCGACGGTTAGCCGGCAGACTGCCGCGACATACTGGGCGGCGGTCTGCCTTGTCCAGAGTTCCGGCGACGCCTGTTCTGGAAACGTCTTCGTCACCCACCTGCCGGCCTTCAAAGCCAGGTAGTAGGTATCGAGTCGAGCCCCCTCCTCCAACGTTGTTGTCGCTACCCAGCGATCTACAAACGCCACCCAGCGTGGGTCGATACCTTCGAGAAGGTTGTCCGCCTTGCCAATGCGGGCCACGGTGAAGGAGTGCGGCAGCGGCTTTTCCAGAACGCCGATCTGATGAAGGCAGAGCGAGATCCGATAGAGGCCTTGCTTCCGAATCTTGGGACGGGGGTTCTCGTAGAGACCCGCGAGGAGGTCGAAGGTCAGATCTTCGAGCCGCGGGCTTTGATTTAGTAGCAGCAGTTCGTGCAAGCAGAACATGACGATAGGCTGCTTCGATTTTCCGAAGCCCCATGCGGCAAGCTGGTTCAATATCTGGATATCGGCCTCAGCGACGGCCGTCTTTCCGAAAATGCGATGCGCCAACGCTGGCCGGTCGAATTGTCCAAAATCCCGGACATCACCAAGACACTGAAGCATCGCCCCCATGGCCAGCAGACCCGTTCGGGTCTCAAAGCCGCGGCCGGGGGTCTTGGCCTCAACCGCACGGTGACCTAATATCTGAATCCAGTGCTGATGACTCCAGTGCCATACCGTCCGCTTGTGCTTGACGGTCTCCGCAAGAATGACGTGTACCGCCGCGCTTGCCCCGTTGCATGGTTCTTGAATGGCGTCCATGGCAGTTTGTAGCGGCTCCAGAATCCGGGCTAAAGGGACTATCCATTCCGGCTTTCGATGCTGGCCACGCCACCCTTGCGCCAACAACGCCCGCAGAAGCGTGAGTTCGTTTCGGGAAACCGACGCTGAGCGATCGTACTGATCGAGTCGCATCGGCCAAACATAAGGGATTTTGGCCTTCATCGGATGCTTCCGTTCAGCAGCGCCAACCTTGCCTCAGTGAGCTCCGCCACCGTCTTCGCAATCTTCTGGGCTAAGTCCGTGCAACTCAAGTGAACGTATAGCAGCGTCGACTGAATGCTGCGGTGGCCCGCGAAATCGGGCAATTTCGTGAATGTCCCACCCCGACCGTGCGAGATCTGTTAGGCGGAGATGCCGGAACGTATGCGTTGAGAATCCCTTGATGCCGCATTCTCCCGCCATCGCCAAAATCTCTTTTGACCAGGTCCAAATCGACAGTGGTTGTGCATGGTTCCGGTTCGACGTGGACAGGAACAGCGGGCCGCGGCCTGATCCGACCTTTCTTCGCTCAAGGAGGTACTCCTGCAGGAGGTTGCCTGAGACCGCCGAATAGGGGACGACACGCTGGTTCTTGTTCTTCGTCGTTTCCGGGCGGATCGACAAGAATCGGCGTGACGGGTCGATGTCCTCTGTTCCCAGCGAGCACAGCTCTTCCCGCCGCAAGGCCGCGTCGTAGGCAAAGCAAAGCATCAGCCGCTGTCGAACGGATCGCGTCTTGACGACTTCGAGGAATGCGGCCCACTCGCCCTCTTTCGGAATCCACGGAAGCTTGCGAGTCCGAGGGACCAGGCCGCGTGACTGGCCGCGACCGCCGGCACGCCCAGGAGTGTATCGACCGCGTGGAACCGGGTTGATCGCCAGACTCTGCTCCTGAACAAGGAAATCATAGTAGAGCCGGACCGCTGTCAACCGTTGATGGAGCGTGGCGTTCGCCACCGCCTGCACTCCGGCGCCGTCCTTGTCGCCCTTCTTCGCTGACGCGAACCGGACGTAGGCGGCAATGTGATCCCGGCGGGCGTTTTCGGATGTAACTCCCATCGCGCGATTGAACAGAAGGAACTGTTCCACGCCGCGCCCGTACGCCTCGACGGTATTGGAGGCCAGACCAAGATCCGCGACAGACTGCAACCATCGCCGGGCGGGTTCGTTAGCGGCCATGGTGGGATAGCGGGACCACTGGATCACATGCATCGGCGGCCCCCGAGAACAGCAACTGGCTTCAAAAGGAAAGAACTCATGCTGCCAGTCTCTCGGCTTCCGGACGATAGGTTCGATTCCACGTAACTTATGGGTGGAATGCCGTCGGCGAATCCATGCTCCGCAACCTCGCCAAGGGCACGTTCGTCCAGGTCCGCGGCTCCATCCGCAACTACGACGTCCCGGCTACCGGCGGCGGCACGCGCACACTCACCGAGATCGTCGTGACCGCATTCGCCAAGCTCGACCGCAACCGGCGCAACGAAGCCGGCGAGCCCACCGAGGAGACGGCGGCGTAAGCCGCCTCTCCCACTGGAAAGGAGAACCGCCATGCGACTCACCAACGCCGACCGCAACGCACTCGCCAACATTCTCCGCCGCGCTGAAGACGACTGGTACGCATACCGCGACAGCGGCCACGGTCCGAGCGACTTCCCGACTCGCCAGGAATGGCGCGATCACATACGCCAAGTCGAGTCCGACATCCGGCGCGTTCGCGCACTCCTTCAAACAGCCCGCGCTTCCCGAAACGGAGGCTGGCGATGAACACGGCACCGGTCACTGCCGCTGAGCGCGAAGTCATGATCCTGGCCCATCTCCCTCAAGTCGAGTTGCTTGCCCGTCGACTCCACCAGCGCTGCCC
The DNA here is from genome assembly GCA_041740335.1 of Bryobacteraceae bacterium. Classification (GTDB taxonomy): domain Bacteria; phylum Acidobacteriota; class Terriglobia; order Bryobacterales; family Bryobacteraceae; genus DSOI01. Next base: position 11,442 of record JBGSME010000192.1, read on the forward strand.
GCAAGTCGAACTCGAGGACCTGGTCTCCGCCGGAACCATCGGCCTGATCCGCGCCGTCGATCGTTTCGACCCATCGCGAGGATTCAAGCTGAAGACGTTGGCCGAGCACAAGATTCGAGGGGCCATGCTCGACTACCTCCGCGAGATCGACCCTTTGCCCCGGTCGGTGCGCCAGTTCCAGAAGCGCCGCGACGCAGTTCTCAGCAGATGGGAGGACCCCGAGAACCCGCCGCATGGAGAGGAGGTCGCTGCCCTCCTCGGAATCCCGGCCTCACGCTACTACCGGTTCTCCGCAGCCATCGAGGCGAGCAATCATGTCAGCCTCAGTTCGCTGGGCTAACGGCGCAAGTCGAAGCAGTTCAAAGGGGGCGGGTTCGCCCGCTCCCATCGTGGCCGAAGATTTGGTCCTGCTCCGTCCATTGCGCCGAATCACAGGCCTCATTTGGATGTTCGAATCATCAGTCACATCGTCTCCAGCCGAGCGCAGCCTCGATCTCGCGACGGTAGTCGGTGTCGATCTGAGCCGGGGTGCGCTCGATGTACTGCTGGGCCGACACTGCCGTCGGGCCTCGCAGACTTCGGAGGTAGTTGACGACTTGATCACTGGAAGGCGCCGCATCGGACCCCTCGAACTTCGGGGGCAGCGCTGTCCAGACTGCCGCTTTGATGCGCGCGGCAGCCCACATCGGGAAGTCGGGCATTTCTGGAGGGGATTCCTCCCCCCGACTGCCATCGACCTATCAACTTCCCGCTGTCATTGGAGGCAATGCCTTCGCGGCTGCACAGCGCCGCAGCCGCCGTTGGGGGGATCCTCCGGAACCATGTGAGCCTAAAGAACGCGGAGTGGCTTTAGGCACCTCCACCACCAGCAGCACCATCCCAACTGGAACCGCCGCCGCGCACACCAACCCCACCTGCACCGCACCCCGCCGGCCCGCCACCCGCTCCATCGCCATCACGAGCAGCAGGAAGTTGGTCACAACAACCTTCACGCCCAGGGTTCGCTGTGTGACGACCGCTTTGTACACCGACCCGTTTCTTCAGATGGCAGAGCACCTCGGGAACGATTTTCCTCCGATCGATTGCGGCAACCAATAGAATGGACTCCAACTCGCTACTGACAGCTCTCACCTGCCTCGTCGCTATCGAGTCGTATTCGAGTCCGAGTCCGCCTCCGGCCCGCATCGAGTAACTTGGGCTGAGTACAGGGACGAATCGTTCGGCGAACCTACCAAGATTGGCCGATTCCAGCTTTCACTTCGTCCCAAAGCTTCCGTCGCCAGCCACGGCCCAAAGATTGACCTTCTGCGCGCCCCTCTGCAGTAAGTTTGTCCCGAACCTTGTCTCGCGTTTCGGAAATCTGCTGGCGCGACGCTTCGGGCATAGCGCTGAAAGCTAAATTCAGCCAGTGATATGCCATGACATCGTCTTCAGGGACTCCGCGGCCTTCCGAATACATTTCAGCGAGACGCGCTTGTGATTCCCAATGTCCAAGCTCTCCTGCAAGACGGTAGAATCTCGCTGCGGTTACGTCGTCCCTACAGTATCGATCGGCCAAGGATGGCTTCGACTCGTACCTTTGGCCGAAACTAAACAAGTTATTGGCTCCGTGGCTCCCCGCCTCGATAGCTTGCCCCTTAAAGAGTTCCGCCGAAGCTGCCGCGACTTCCGAAGGGTCGAATAGCGCTTCTTTGGTTTGCGATGGTTGCATTTTCGCGAACACGTCAACAAGATCGTAGGGCACGCAATTGAGGTTTGGCTTGACACAAATGTCCGAGCCGAAACGGTGCGCCGCCCTGAAATCGTTCGCACTTCCGAGGACGCGGCAATAAAAGGCCTTCTCGGTGTTGCCGAGCAGGCCGACCTTGTCAAGCCAGCCTGCTGTACGAACCGCCTTCCACTGTTCAGGTCCATTCGCCAAACTGGCTAATCCTTTGGATTGGAGGGCCTTGAATGCGATCCATGCTTCGGCATACTCTCGATTTCCCGGATACATTGCGTACCGGAGCCTATCAATGAGAGGTCCTTCTTGAGCTTCCATTTGCATCACGATAGCATGTACGCATCAATGTGGTCGAGCAGGGAAGTACCACCTTGTCCATCGCGGCCACGCGGGTGTACCATTTGCCACCGGTTCCCAGAAGAAACACGGATTCGGGTCATTCTCCCCACACCACCCGACCCACCAACCCCACGACACCACCCGGATAAAGCGCCTCCACCACCAGCAGCATCCCCCCGACCGGAACCGCCGCCGCGCACACCAATCCCACCAGCACCGCA
>JBGSME010000193.1:0-2511 GCA_041740335.1 Bryobacteraceae bacterium
ACAGCGCCGCCGAGTAACTCATGCACGGCTAAGTTGAGTACCTTTCCTTTGATGTCCCAAAGAGCCAGGTCCAGCGCGCCGAGCGCATGGACTTTTTCGCGGCCGGGCGGATAGAACCACGCGATGTACATCTCCTGCCAAAGCGCTTCGATCAGGAATGGATTCTTCCCGATCAACGTGCCGGCGCATTGCTCCAGCGTGTTCTTGGTGCCGCCCTCGCCGATTCCGGTCACGCCGATGTCAGTTTCCACCGTGCAGAGCATGGTGCTCTGATTGAACGTCTGGTTGAGGTTGGGCGGCTCCCAGATCCGGATGCGGGTGATCTTCGCCTTGGGCAGCGCGCCGTGCGCGATTCCGGCGCCGATAGTCGGGGCGGCGGCCATTGCTTGAAGGAAGCTTCTTCGGTTCATCACAAGCATCATATATCCCAGCGGCGCAGGCTGCGCCTACGGTAGACCCCGCGACGCCGGCTCTGCGCACGGTAGAATAGAGATCGCTATGCGCAAAGTTGCCCTGTTCGCTCTCGCCACCACCCTCGCCTTCGCTGCCGGCAAGCCGGAGAAAGGCTTCAAGGCGCTGTTCAACGGCAAGGATCTCGACGGTTGGACCAAGGCCAAGGAAAACGAAGGCACCTTCTCCGTGAAAGACGGCGCAATCGTCGCCAACGGCCCCCGCTGCCACCTCTATTACACCGGCAAGGTGAACAACCACAACTGGAAGAACTTCGAACTCAAAGTCGACGTGATGACCGAAGCGAATTCGAACGGCGGCATCTACTTTCACACCGCCGCGCAGGAAACCAATTGGCCCGACAAAGGCTTTGAGGTTCAGGTGAACAACACCTTTGAGCGCGATCCCCGCAAGACCGGCAGCCTCTATATGGTTCAGGATTACAAGGATCGTGCCGCTCAGGACAACACGTGGTTCACTGAGCACATCATCGTGCAAGGCAACCACGTCACCATCATGGTCGACGGGAAGAAAGTGGTCGATTGGACGCAGCCGGCAGGCTGGGAAGGTCCCGCTAAAAACATGGCCGGCCGCGTTCTCGGTGAAGGAACGTTCGCGCTGCAGGGCCACGATCCCGGATCCACGGTCTATTACAAAAACATCCGCGTGAAAGCCCTGAAGTAGGAAGCCCCGTGCGACGCCGCGCGTTTCTTTCCTTGCCGGCCGCCGCCGCGGCCCAAACCAAGTTCGGCATCCAGGTACAGCCCGGGCCGATGGATTCGATTCTGGCCAAGGACTACGCGCCCGAATCATCGCTGGTTGTCGAAGAGCATCATCCCGCGAAATCCCGCTTCCCCGCCATCGACGTGCATACCCACACCTCAATGAACAACATCCGCACCGCGGCGGACGTCGATACCTGGGTGAAGACGATGGACGATGTCGGCGTTGACCGGTCCATTGTATTTACGGGAGCGGTGGGTGCCGCCTTTGACCGCCAGGTAGCTTTGTTCGCGGGCCATCCGAAACGCTTCGCGCTTTACTGCGCGATCGACATGGACAAACAGGAAGACGCGGGCTGGACGTCGCGAGCCGTCCGGGAACTCGAGCGCTGCTACGCCAAAGGCGCGCGCGGAGTGGGCGAACTCACCGACAAGGGCTGGGGACTCCAGGGAAGCGAGAACACCGCGCTGCCCCGCGCGCGCCGTTTCCACTTGGACCATCCGAAGCTGGCCCCGTTCTGGGAGAAGTGCGGCGAACTGAAGCTGCCCGTGAATATCCACATCGCCGATCACCCGTCGTGCTGGAGACCGCTCGGGCCCAACCAGGAACGCACGCCGGACTTCCAGCATTTCAATCTTTCGAACAAAGACGTGCCGTCCTACGAAGCACTGCTCGCCGCGCGCGATCGGATGGTGGCGGCGCACCCAAAATCAACCTTCCTGTTCTGCCACCTCAGCAACCAGGGCAACGATATGGCCAAGCTGGCCGTGTTTCTTGACCGGTATCCGAACGCTTTCCTCGATATTTCCGCGCGCGATTATGAACTCGGCCGGCAGCCTCGCGCCGCGAAGCGATTCATCGAGCGCTATAGCCAGCGCCTGCTATGGGGCACCGACATGGGAAACACGGCGCTGATGTATCGCGCTTGGTGGCGTCTGCTCGAAACAGCGGACGAATTCATTCCAGGCCGTTTGTGGTGGCGATACTACGGGTTGGAGTTGCCGGAGACCGTTCTGCAAGCCCTTTACCGGGACAATGCTCTCCGAATCCTGCGCTGGGGCTGAATACCGGGCAGCGTATCGAGCGTAACATCCAGCGGTGGTGCGTCGAACGTATAGAAGACAGGACGGCATGGACCCTTCCGGCCGCCAGAAGACATCACAGTTCGAGTCAAGGAGATTGAAACATGAATCGACGGAATTTTAACGTTGCGCTCGGCGCAGCCGTGGCCGGTTTGGCGGCGGGAGCCGCTTCCACCCTTTCCGCCCAAAGCAAAAAGGGCTCAAAAGGCGCAGCCGCGAAGCACGCCTGCAAAGGCATGAACGAGTGCAAAGGCTA
>JBGSME010000194.1:0-1542 GCA_041740335.1 Bryobacteraceae bacterium
CCTGGTGCACGGGTTCTTCCCGTTTATCGGAGACGGTTATCCGCTCGAATGGCCGCGAACATTGCTGACCGTGGCTGAGTTCGAATTCACCAACATTGCCGGCGGGCATGGCGGCGTTTTCCGGTCCCGAGACCGGCTGTATCAGATGGGCAACTATATTGAAGAACTTTCCGAGGCGGTTACCCGAGGGATTCGAGCGGGACGCCCGCTTGATCGCCTGAAGAGCGAGATCACGCCGGAGAAGCTGCGAACGATTGCCGACGGCGGCTACGGGCTGGAGTCAGCCGGTGCGATTCTGAAGTACAGGAAGCTCGCGCCACCAGCGCCGGCGGCGGGCGACGTGATCGCCGATTCGGTGAGAACGAACATCGAGCAAATCTACAATGCAATGGAGAGGGCCTGAAGCAAACGAAGGGCCCGGACGATTCAACAATAACCTATGGCGACGATTTCACTTCCTGGTGTGGACACCGGAACGGGCACAGATCAGCAGGACGAGCTGACGCCCCAATTCAACGTCGTGCTGCTCGACGACGACGATCATACCTACGACTACGTGATGGAGATGCTCTCGAAGCTGTTCATGAAGTCGGCCGTCGAAGCGTACCGTCATGCGGTGGAAGTGGACACGATGGGGCGCACCATCGTGATCACGTGCGAGTTGCCGCAAGCCGAATTCGCGCGCGACCAGATCCACGGCTATGGCGCCGACCCGCGCATGGAGCGATCCAAAGGATCGATGAGCGCGATTATTGAACCGGCGACGGCCGCCGATCACCAGACGTAGGGCGCGCTTTCCAATATTTCTCCGTGGCTGTATTCTCGCGATTCCAATCGGGCGGCACGGGATCGTTGGCGATGCGCAACAGGGCCAACGCCACCGCGCGCGAGACGCGGGCGATTTGCGAATAGTCGATCTTCGAAGCTTCGTCGGCGGGCGTGTGGTAATCGGGGTAGATGAAGGCGGAAGCGATAGTGTGGGCGGGAATGCCTTTTCGGGCCAGGGAAAGATTGTCGGAGCGATCGAAGAACGCGTCTGAATATTCCGGATGACGGAAGATGTCCATGCCGGTATCCTTGCCGGCTTGGGCGAGCACGGCTCCAATGCTGGTGAAGTCAAACCCGGTGACGGCGGCGCGGCCGGATTGCGAACCTTCGGGGGCGTCGACACGGCCAAGCACTTCGAGGTTGATGCCGGCGACAATCGACGTCAAGGGCATCGGCGGCGTGGCCATCAGTGCGCGCGATCCGAGCAGCCCGCCTTCTTCGCCGGCGAACGCGCAGAACAGGATCGATCGTTTGGGAGCCACCGGAAGTTTGGCGAAGGCCTCGGCGAGTTCAAGCACGGCGGCGGTTCCACTGGCGTCGTCGTTGGCGCCGTTGAAGACACGATCACCCGGGCCCGGCCCCATCCACCCGACGTGATCGTAGTGAGCCGAGACGATCACGTAGGTATCGCGCAACACGGGATCGGACCCGCGTAGTACGCCGGCCACGTTGCGAAGCGCGAACGTGCGGCGCGCGGCGGGATGGGCGCGGAGG
>JBGSME010000195.1:0-7345 GCA_041740335.1 Bryobacteraceae bacterium
TTGTTGTCGTTTCTCTTCGTTCAAGACATTGCTCACTCGATGAAGCGTATGCCCCACCGTTTCTCAATGTCTTGCTTGATTCTCTATTGGCCGGTTTTCAGGTGTCCCTCATTGGCCGGTTTTGGGTGTCCCCCGAGGTCCTCGATTCTCATCGGAAACTTCGCGCTCAGAGACAGCCACCCAGAGGAAAAATACAACTATTAGCAGCAGAGTTAAGTCATCTTCCATGTCGCTTCTATCCTTTAGCTCTCGGCTTGGGCAGGTGATTTGTTGAGACCCTCGACTGTGGCCACATCATTAGCGCTGGTCTCGGTGTCCAGGCTGCTGTCCCGCTGTCGCCTCAACTCTTCTTCGGCCCGTCGCCAGTCTTCGTCCGGTGATCCGCCTTGCCGGTCGCGAGCTTCCCAGTAGGAATAAGCGAGGCAGGCAGTTTCCTCATCCACGCAGGGGGTACAGGTCGATTCTTCATCAGAACATGTCATCGCCAGATCAGGCGACTCGCCACCGTGCTGCGGTTCGAGTTTCGGCAGTGGTGTAATTCGGTCAATTTCAAGCTTGTTTTTCATCTTTAGTTCTCATGCTTTAGCTATGCCGGCTGTCCACCCGAGGTGACCCGACCGGCTGTGTTGATCATCGGTTCATCCGATGACAAGGAGACGGTTTGCGTTAAAGTCAGGAAGCTCTTCCATGACGCTTACCGCCGGAAATGAATTATCCGAAGTGCGGATCCGCGGATTTGCTCTCGCGGTTTCCTCTCCGCGGAGGACAGCCGCAACGCGCTTGGGCTCTCCAAGATCGCTCCACCCAAGTCCGGCGCCACGGATGACGCCAAGGTCCGAAGCGCTGGCCGAGAGCACTTCGTCAGAAAAGCTCACCGGCGATAGTGCGGAATAGATCGAGTTCAAAGCGCTTCGTTCTCGCGCGGTGTAAAAAGACTTCCGCTGCGACTCAAAACACTCGAACAGTTCGGGACTCGCACGGCGAACCAGTTGCAGGAACGCATCGACCCGGCCAACCATGACGAAGGTGTTCCAGAGGCATCCGTCTTCCATCAGGGTAATTGCGTGTGCCTGAGATGGTTTTTCCCAAAAGCGTCCCACGCGGAAGGCACTGTCAGTCGACAGGTCCGAGAGGGGGCCGCCCATCTCGATCCAGCCATACCCGGGCTCGGGTTTGTCGGGCACGATCCCGAGAAGAATCACGCGCTCAGGATGGCCCTCCGCGGCTGCCGCGGCAATTTTGAGATGGATAATAAACGCATCTTCGTTTGAGAAATGGTGGTCCGATGGAAAGAATGAGACGACAGCCTGCGGATCCATTTCACGGATGCGCATCAGACTGAATAGGATCGCGGCAGCCGTCCCCCGGTTTCCGGGCTGAACCAGCAGACTGGACGAGGCAGCATCGGCCACGTGATCCTGAAAGTAACGCCTGTGAGCATCTGTCAAGACAAATAGAATCCGTTGAGACTCGATTACTCGCGAGACTCGCTGGTGCGTGTCCTGCAACAGTGTGCGATCGCCAATGATGTTGCAGAACTGCTTGGGCCGATCGTCGCCGTTGATCTTTCGCGTCAACGGAAGCAAGCGTTTCCCCTCTCCTCCCGCGAGAATCACACCCCATTGGTGGGACCGTCCATTTTGTTGACCGAGACCTCTTGCTTGTAGCAGACTATGCATTCTATTCACTCCATTGAGAACTTCGCGGATGTTGGCTCGCGGACGACTCGTTGCAAAGCGAACGCCACGCGAGCACCGTGCTCTACTCATTGAATTCGCACCTGCACAGCGCCCGGTAACGCGGCGTGTGTGCAAGAGAGCAAATGACCGCCATTATTTTTCTCTTGCCCGCCCACTGGTTGATGCGGGATCTGATCTTTTGCTCGACAAATCTGCGCCAACGAAATTCGGTCATACCCGGACACATGTGAATCTCGATTCGCGGCCAATAAGCGCAAGGACTCGCTTGCGTTTTGCCCATCCTTCATCTCAATGAGCGTGTAAATTTTCGCGAAGTGCAGTAGGTAGTTGCTTGGGAACCGTTCTAGCAGGCTGTCCAGCAACGGGAGCGTCTGTTCCGTTCTCTTCTCGTGCCGGTAGAAAGCAGACAAGAGAATTTGGGCCTCGACTCTGTTCTGCTGTCCCCGCTCCGCAACCACGCGAAGCGTTTCCAGACCCCTCTCTTTGTCACCTTTGACTCCCGCGATCGCCCCGAGAAACCGCAAGCCCGCCGGAAGGCTAGCCACGGCATAGTCGTGAAGACCCACGACGAGTAAGGCGTCGGTTCTGGATGGGTTCAGCGCGGCCACTTGCTTGTGCAGTTTGAGTGCCTCGTTGCCCGCGCGAATCGCGGAGACCCACGCCTTCCGGACCAGGAAATCGTAGTTGGCGCGCAGGCTATACGCGATTCCCAACGCGTAGAGTGCCGAATCGTCCCGAGGATTGATCCGCAGTTTGGCACGGGCAGCCTCGGTCGAGGCGGCGAGCGCCCGCTGGAACGCCTCTTCATCCGCCTTGGGGAAGACGAGTCTTGGTTGGCGAATCAAGGAGAGCAGCACATCGTTACCCGAAGTCAGGGAGTTTTCGAGAATGCCAGCTTTGTACAATCGGCGGTAAAGGATCGCTTGGGCAAGATGATTGTAACCATCGGGTTGATCCTTGGCGGCGGCGATCTCATCATTAAATGCATCGATTGCCTGGTCATACTCCAAATTGTGGAAATGCTCGAATCCCACTTCTGCGCGAGAGACAGCGGCCGTCGAGACAGCCGCACCCAAGATAACGGCAAAGAGCAGCGTCGGAATAGCTTTGAGCGGCATGTGATTCATTAGGGTGGACTCCTGCGGCGCGTGAAGGTATAGGACCGGCCTCTGCGCTTCACACTTACAGTGAGAAATAAACTGCAGTTATTACAGTCAACCAGCGATTTGCGCGGCTAACGGTTCCACCGGAAATCCCGCTTCGCGCCAAGCCTCAAAGCCCCCTTGGAGAGGCCGGACTTTTGTAATTCCATGCGCGCGTAACTCGAGCGCCATGTGGGCACTGGTGGCTTCATTGGGGCAACTGCAGTAGAGAACGATTTCGCGGTCGCGCGGCAGGCTTTCATGCCGCTGTCCAAGCTCCTCCGGCGACATTTGAACGGCACCGGGAATTTTGGCCGGGTCGATTTGAAGGTCGAGTTCATGGCGCAAATCAGCCACGAACACTCGCTCGCCATTCCCAATTCGTTCCATCAGATCGACGGGGCTGATTCGGTTCGTGCGGATCATGCCTAGAAACATTCGCCGCTGGATCAACTTCTTGCCCACGTAAGCGGCGAGTCCCACTGCAAGAAGGACCATTAATCCAAAACCGAGCTGCGCTGCGAGCAACGCAACGTCTTCCAACTGTGTGCGAAAAACGTAACCAAGCCCAATGAACAGGCCCGCCCATAGGCTCGATCCAGCTACATCCCACGCAACGAATCGAAGGATTGGCATCTTCATGATCGCCGCCAATGGCGGAGCAGCGGTGCTGAGACCAGGCACGAATTTTGAAAAGAGCAGCAGTTTGGCTCCATGCTTTTGAAAGGAATCCTGCGTCATGCGCACGCAGGAGTCGGGCTCGAAAGATACACGGCAGACCAGGTTCAGTATGGCCCGCCCGCGGTAGCGGCCCAGCAGATACCAACCGAAATCGCCGACAACGGCGGCGAAGACGGCCGTCAGAAGCGCCAATGGAAAAGAGAACTCTCCGAGCCCCGCCAAGGCGCCTACGGCGAGAAGTACTGGGATAGCTGGCACAGGCAGACCGCTTTGTTCCGCAACGACAAAAACAAAGAGCACCGAATACCCGTAATGCACAAGTTGGTGGAAGAGGTCATTCATCAAGGCGTCACGAGTGGTGGCTCGGGGCCGCCGGCCTCTCCCACCGCAACGTCATTCTGAATAATCTGAGCTGCAACCACTTGCAGGTTTTCGCCCACAACATCCGGCTTCGGTGTCAAGGGGAAGAGCACCCTGCCCGGGCGCGCGACGAAGGCACCGGCATACCCAACGCGCATTGCGCCGACGATGTCCCACGCGTGCGCGGCAACCATTCGCAATCTGGCTGGCGGAACGCTAAGTACCGAGGCCACCATTCGATACGGTTCGGGTGCGGGCTTGTATCGCTGAACCGTATCGACGGAAAAGACGCGCTCGAAAAACGGCGACAGCTCCGCGTTCGCCAATTGCGCCTGAACCATACGATCGCTGGAGTTGGTGAGGGCTATAAGGCGTATCCCCGCCGCTTGCAGGGCGGCCAGCGCATCCCGAACCTCAGGATGAGGCGGTAACGAGAGCATGGCCTGCAGAACTGCCTCGACATCCCCGCTCGATATCCGTATCTTGCGGGTTTCCGCTACCATCGTCAGCACAGCCTCGCCGAGGGTCGCGAAATCGAAATACGGTCCGGCCAGCGCCGCCACCTCCGAGTGGAGCAACAAGAGCGAGAACCATTCCCGCAGCGCTCCCGGATCACCGAAGATCCGGACGAACTGGGGCTCCATCGCCCGGACGTCTAGCAGCGTCTCGTTCACATCGAAAACTAGGATTCTGGACATATTCCAACTTTTCTCCGTTAGTACAAGGTCCCCGGCCACCAACAGGGGATGGCGGAGCAAGAAAAACCGCCACCACACCGAAAGTGCGTCAGTCGCAACCTTCGCATCCGCGTCCCGGATCCCCAGGACCCCGCGCAAGCGAATTCGGAAGGGCAGGAGTGAGGCACGATTCGCTCGCCCGCAGCAGGAAAGACAGCGCTAAGCCAAAGGCCGCGTGCGCCGCTAAAACCGTGGCCGCGAAGTGCCACCCGAAGTCGATGCCGAACAAACCGACTCCGAGACTCTGGACTACCGGGCTGGCTAGAAAGCCGATACCGATAAGCATCCCGTATCCGGTGGTCCAGGCCGGTGTTTGACGAACGAAGCCGATGCGGGAGAATGCCGCGAACAGGATCCCAAAACTGGCCCCATTCCAGGCATGATAGGCGAAACCGGCGATCGTCGAGGCCGTCGACGGACCCTCGGCGAAGCGATCCAACAGCAATACACCCATCAATTCCGGCAAGTTCCCTGGCATAAAGCCCAATAAGAATCCGGGGTAGCGGACGGCTTCAAGCGCCAGCGTCGCAATGGCACCCGCCATCCCACCTGCGAGAATGACTTCGGCGGTATCCCGCCAGCCTCTCATAAGGCTCAGGGCCGCCAAGGCAATCAGCACCGCCATTGCCGGCAGGATTGCGTAGAGCGCGAGATCTTGAAAAGAGGCATAACCCAGTTGCGCGACAGGGAAGGCATTGGGAGCGACGGATGCTAATCCAATAATGGGCAGTAGAGCGAGTCCGCGTTTCCAGTTGATGATAGGCATGGGAAGATCCTGTTGTGGCTGTACGGGGACGCTCCGGCATCCCCGTCGATTTCAGGTTATTGAGCAGACATGCTGGCCAGCCCGCCGATTTTCTCGTCGAGCATCTTGGCGACCATTCCGACCTTTTCGTTGTCGAACTGAGAGAGCAGACTGGAGGGCTTGTCGTATTCGACGAACGTCTTGCCGGCGGCATCAACGTAGACGTACAGCCGCACCGGGATGTACAGACCAACGGCGTGGGTTTGCTCGAAGAGTTGCTTGCCGACCATCGGATTGCCCACAAGGAACAGCTTGGCCTGAACCTTGTGGCCGGTCATTGACAACACCTTGCCGTGGTCGACTTCAGCTAGGACCATCATTCCGTTCTTGGCGACCATCATCTTGACGGCCTTGGTCACCATGTCGAAGGACTTGCCGGATTCGACGGTGACGCGGGTGCCTTGGAATGTCTTCTCGGCGGCGGATAGGGGAGCGATAGTGAGCGAAGCCACGGCGAGCGCGGCTCCGAGGGTGAGCTTGGTGAAAGCTTTGCTGAGTTTCATAGTTACTGGTTTCCTTTGGATTCTTCTCGGAACATCCGGACTTCCCGGCTTCCAATGTGTGAGTGTGGGATGAACCAGCTTTCTTACGCCGCAGTTGAGAAAAATCATCGTGACGCCGCAAATCTGGCAGAATGAAGAGTCCCTGTCCCTATGACGCAAGCTGACTCGACTGGCTCCGAGATGTTGGCACGCCTGCAGCGCCGAGATCCGGAGCTGCTGGCGTCCCTTGTGAACGAGCACAGCAGGCCTCTCTACAGGGCTGCTCGGGGCATGGGCTTTCGAGAGGACGAAGCTGAAGACATGGTGCAGGACGTCTTCATTACATTGTTGTCTTCGCTCGATCGATTTGAAGGCCGATCGCAGTTGAGAACCTGGCTCTTCGGCATCTTGCACAACAAGACACTGGAACGGCGCCGCAAGCGCGGACAAGAGGAGCACCACGATCCGATCGATGAGGTATTCGAATCCAGGTTCAACAAAAATGGAACATGGTCAACCCCACCGCATGATCTTCTGCGGCTAATGGAGTCAAAACAACTGGGAGAAGCGATCAACCACTGCCTCGACGGGCTGTCTCCCACGCAGCGTTCGGTTTTTGTGCTACGTGAGATGGAAGGCGTAGAAACGGAAGAAGTCTGTAAGATTCTCGATGTGAGCGTCACAAACATGGGAGTGCTGATGTTCCGCGCACGCAACCGCCTGCGAGAATGCCTGGAAGGCGGTGGATGGGGAAAGACCGAATGATCACCTGTAAACAAGTCGCGACGCTCATGACTTCTGGAGTGGTCGAACGTCAAGGCGTGTGGGCGCGCTTGGAAGTGCGTTTTCACCTCTGGATGTGTAAGAATTGCTCACGCTTGGCCCGACAAATGGTGCAGATTCAGCATGCCGGCCGGAAGTTGCGCTCCATGTTCGAATCCGAGAAGCCAGCCGGCGATCCGGCCGACATGGAGGCACGGATCCTAAAGAAGTTGCAGGCGCCACCACCGGCTGAGCAGAACAACCGGTGACGTCCAAGCTTCGTTTTGAGTCTGAAGACGGCCTTATTTTTCCTGCTGTGACGGCAAACGAGATGCGCGAGATCGACAGAATCGCGGTCGATCAGACTGGGCCAAGTCTTCTTCAGATGATGGAAAACGCGGGACGATCTCTTGCCGCGAGTGCCCTGGAAAGGTTGGGTCCAGAATGGAAGCAATCGCCTATCCTTGTCCTGGCAGGAACAGGAGGCAATGGTGGCGGCGGGATCTGTGCGGCTCGGCATCTTGCCAATCGCGGTGCCAACGTCGCGTTATGTGTGGCCGATGAGCGCCAGTTGCAGCAGGCGCCGGCTTGGCAACTCCGTATCTATCGCTCTACCCGAGGCCGCGAATCAAACGCGACTTCGTTGCAGTACGAGCGACCCTATCTGATCATTGAT